>CAMNII010000027.1 GCA_946540435.1 uncultured Prevotella sp. | reverse complement strand
GTATATTAACATTATTCGTAGTAATCCCCGCCCTGATGCTGCTGGGTCTTTGGCTGGCCAAGAACCTCAGTCAGGTGCGTGGCGTGATGGTGACGGGAGCCTCTTGCCTGCTGGCTCTGTCTATCTGGTTGACGATTTATTTCATTCAGCAGCGTGCAGCCGGCAATACCGACCCGATGCTGTTGACTTATAGCACTCCTTGGTTCAAACCCCTCAACATTGCCTATGCTGTGGGTGTCGACGGAATCTCCGTTGTGATGTTGCTGCTTTCGAGCATCATCGTCTTCACCGGCACCTTCGCCTCATGGCAGTTGAAGCCGCTGACCAAGGAATACTTCCTCTGGTTCACCCTGCTCTCCACGGGTGTCTATGGTTTCTTCATCTCTGTAGACCTCTTCACGATGTTCATGTTCTACGAGGTAGCCCTCATCCCGATGTATCTGCTCATCGGTGTCTGGGGAAGCGGACATAAGGAATACTCTGCCATGAAGCTCACCCTGATGCTCATGGGAGGTTCAGCCCTGCTCATCCTCGGCATTCTTGGCATCTACTTCTTCTCGGGTGCCACGACAATGAACGTCAACGAGATTGCCCAGATGCACAACATCCCCGTAGAGATTCAGAAAATCTTCTTCCCGTTCATCTTCATCGGCTTTGGTGTGCTCGGTGCTTTGTTCCCGTTCCACACATGGTCTCCCGACGGTCACGCCTCTGCGCCTACCGCCGTGTCTATGCTCCATGCCGGTGTGCTGATGAAGCTCGGAGGCTATGGCTGCTTCCGCGTTGCCATGTACTTGTTGCCTGAGGCCGCTCAGGAACTGTCGTGGATATTCCTCATCCTTACAACGATTTCTGTTGTTTACGGTGCCCTCTCAGCCTGTGTCCAGACCGACCTGAAGTATATCAATGCCTATTCGTCGGTCAGTCACTGCGGACTGGTCCTCTTTGCCCTTCTGATGATGACCAAGACGGCCTGCACAGGTGCCATCCTGCAGATGCTCTCGCACGGACTGATGACAGCCCTCTTCTTTGCCCTCATCGGAATGATATACGGCCGTACCCATACGCGTGACGTTCGTAAGCTGGGAGGACTGATGAAAATCATGCCTTTCCTCTCCGTAGGTTATGTCATTGCCGGTCTTGCCAACCTGGGTCTGCCCGGCTTCTCCGGCTTCATTGCCGAGATGACCATTTTCGTGGGTTCGTTTGAGAATGCTGACGTATTCCATCGCACCGCCACCATCATCGCTTGTACCTCCATTGTCGTGACCGCAGTCTACATCCTCCGTGTTGTAGGAAAAATCCTCTATGGGGAAGTCGCCGACAAACACTATCTGGAGCTCACCGATGCTACATGGGACGAGCGTGTAGCCGTCTGCTGCCTCATCTTCTGTGTCGCCGGTCTTGGTGTTGCTCCTCTTTGGGCCAGCAATGTCATCAGCGATGCAGTGGGTCCCATCCTTAATAACATCTTAATGTAATGGGAGGAATGAATATGAATTACGGACAATTTTTGAACATGATTCCCGAGGCCATGCTCGTGCTGGCCCTTGTGGTAGTTTTTATTGGCGATTTCTGTTTGGCTAAGAAAGAGGAGAAAGGCTCAATACTCTTCTACCTCACTGCCGGCCTGCTGGCTGTAGCCACAGGTGTATGCTTCGTCTATGGGCAACCGTCCGAAGCCTTCGGCGGTATGTATGTCACTACAACCGCTACTAATGCAATGAAGGCAATCCTCACGGCAGGAACCCTCATCGTTGTCATTATGGCCAAGACCACATTCGTCAAGAACCCTGCCAACGAAGGCGAGTTCTATCTGCTTGTGCTCTCAACGCTGCTCGGCATGTATGTCATGATGTCGGCCAGCCACTTCCTGCTGTTCTTCCTTGGACTTGAGATGGCCAGTGTACCGATGGCATGTCTGGTGGCCCTTGAGAAATGGAAGAAGCAGAGTGCCGAGGCTGGTGCCAAGTATATCTTGACGGCTACTTTCTCCAGCGGTGTGATGCTTTATGGTATCTCCCTGCTTTATGCCGCTACCGGAACACTCTATTTTGCTGACTTCGCACAGCTGTTGACCGCTACTCCGCTGACCATCGTCGGACTGGTGTTCTTCTTCTCCGGACTGGGCTTCAAGCTCTCGCTGGTGCCTTTCCACTTCTGGACTGCCGACACCTATCAGGGAGCGCCCACTGCTGTGACAGGCTATCTGAGTGTCATCTCAAAGGGAGCCGCAGCCTTTGCCCTCTGCACCATCCTTATGCATACCTTTGCCTCGATGGTGGAATATTGGGAAGTGCTACTCTACATCGTCATCGTGCTCAGTATCACCATAGCCAACCTCTTCGCCATCCGCCAGTCGGAACTGAAGCGCTTCATGGCTTTCTCTTCCATTTCACAGGCAGGATATATCATGTTGGCTGTTGTAGGTAACTCGGCAGCTGGTGTCACCGCACTGATGTACTACACGCTGATCTACGTGGTTGCCAACATGGCCGTCTTCACCGTAATCAATGCCATCGAGCAGAACAATGGTGGAAAGACTGATATCGATGACTATGACGGACTTTACCAGACCAATCCGAAGCTGTCATTCCTGATGACGTTGGCATTGTTCTCGTTGGCTGGTATCCCGCCGTTTGCCGGAATGTTCTCTAAGTTCTTCGTCTTCATGGCAGCCGCACAGCAAGGTAGCTGGTGGGCCTACGCCGTGGTGTTCATCGCATTGGTCAACACCGTAGTATCCCTGTACTACTATCTGCTCATCGTCAAGGCCATGTATATCAAGACCTCTGAGAACCCGCTACCGACCTTCAGAAGCGATTGCTACACGCGTACGGCTCTGGCTGTCTGCACAGCGGGCATTGCCCTCTTTGGCATCGCCTCATGCGTCTATGAATGGCTAAGCAGCGTCGCAGCATAGAAAGTATAATCATTCTTCGCGCCCTACAGCGGCAGGAACCAGTGTTCCCTCATCTTCCGCTGTAGGACGCGTTTTTCTCATTCTACACAGAATTACACGAAGCGATATGGAAATCAAAAGTTCTGAATTCACCCTGTCCTCACCGCGGGAGTCCATGTGCCCCAAAGACAAACGACCGGAGTATGCCTTCATTGGGCGGTCGAATGTCGGGAAGTCAAGTCTTATCAACATGCTCTGCAACCATAAGGGACTTGCCAAGACGTCCTCGACCCCAGGCAAGACACTTCTCATCAACCACTTCCTCATCAATAGGGAATGGTATCTGGTAGACCTTCCCGGGTATGGGTTTGCCAAACGGTCGAAAACGATACAGCAACAGCTCGACCAGATGATAAGGGGGTATATCCTCCAGCGTGAGCAACTCGTGAATGTCTTCGTGCTCATTGATATCCGTCACGACCCCATGGCCGTCGATCTGGACTTCATCAATTGGCTGGGAGTATCCGGGGTGCCCTTCAGCATCGTCTTCACAAAGGGCGATAAACTTGCCCCGACGAAGATGCAGGGAGCAGCTAATGCATGGATGGAAAAACTGAAAGATTCCTGGGAGGAACTGCCTCCATACTTTGTGACCAGCGCTGAGAAGAAAATCGGTCGTGACGAACTTCTCGATTATATTGAGCGTATCAATAAGGAGTTAGAATTCTGATACTATAAAACCTAATTCCTCCTTCTTCGTATGCCAGTTCCATATGTAGACATTCAGAACCTCACGAAACGTTTCGGCGCGCTGACCCTGTTCGAGAACATCTCCTTCTCGATAGCCGAGGGACAGCGCATTGGCCTGATAGCCCGGAACGGCACCGGGAAATCCACGCTTCTTTCTGTCATTACTGGTAGAGAGAGCTATGACAGCGGTGCCATTATCTATCGGCAGGGACTGCGCATAGGGTATCTTGAACAGTCGCCCGTATTCAATCCCGAAGAGAGCGTCATCGATGCGTGCTTCAACCATGAGGGGAAAGAGGAGAAGGTTCTTAAAGCACGACAAATCCTTACCCAGCTGAAGATACAAGATCTCAGTCAGCCGATGGGACAACTCAGTGGCGGACAGCAGAAACGCGTAGCCCTGGCCAATGTCCTCATCACAGAACCCGACCTGCTCATCCTCGATGAGCCCACCAACCACCTCGACCTGGAGATGACCGAATGGCTCGAAGGCATGCTCTGCCGCGGACAGCGCACCATTCTGATGGTTACCCATGACCGGTATTTCCTTGAAAGAGTATGCAACGGTATCGTCGAACTTGATGACCGTCAGGTGTACATCTACCGGCCTGGTAGCCATCCCGCCTACGATTACTATCTGGAAAAGCGTCAGGAACGTATCGACAACCAAAGAGCAGAGGTGGAAAGAGCCAACAACCTCTACCGTCGCGAACTGGAATGGATGCGCCGTATGCCGCAGGCACGAGGCCACAAGGCGCGCTATCGCGAGGAAGCCTTCTACGAACTCCAACAGCAGGCAAAGCGACGCATCGAAGAGCGGCAGATGCGTCTGAAAGCCGGTAACGTCTATATCGGTTCGAAGATATTTGAATGTCGCTACGTATCCAAGGCCTTCGGCGACAAAGTTATTTTGAAAGACTTCTATTATAACTTCGCGCGTTTCGAAAAAATGGGCATCGTCGGTGGCAACGGTACCGGGAAGTCTACATTCGTCAAGATGCTTCTCTCACTCGTCAAACCCGACAGCGGAAGCTTTGATATAGGAGAGACCGTGCGCTTCGGCTATTTCTCTCAGGAAGGCATCTCCATACGCGACGACAGAAAAGTCATTGATGTCATCCGCGATATAGCAGACTATATTGACCTCGGGCAAGGGCGCCATTTCTCCGCATCACAGCTGTTGCAGCATTTCCTTTTCACCCCGGAGCAGCAGTATAACTATGTCGCCAAATTGTCGGGCGGTGAGCGACGCAAGCTCTATCTCTGTACCGTCCTCATGCGAAACCCCAACTTCCTTGTTCTCGACGAGCCAACCAACGACCTTGATATCCAGACGCTGCAAACCCTCGAAGCCTACCTTCAGGACTTCCCGGGCTGTGTCATCGTTGTCAGCCACGACCGCTATTTCACCGACCGCGTCGTCGACCATCTCCTTGTCTTTAAAGGCGATGGAAATATTCAAGACTTCCCCGGCAACTATACCCAGTATCGTGAATGGCTTTCCTTGCAACCCAAGGAGAGCGCCGCAAAAGAAAAGACACCTCGCACCTCCCACCGTTCGGCATCTCCCTCCGGCGCTCAGGAACGGATGACCTATAAGGAACGGCTGGAATTCCAGCAGCTGGAAACCGATATCGAAGCACTCACTCGAGAGCAACAGCAGTTAGAACAGGCCCTCTGCTCGGGCACCCTCTCCGTCGAACAGCTGACAGCCGCCAGCATCCGGCTACCCCAACTTAAGGAAGAACTGGACCAAAAAGAGCTCCGTTGGCTTGAACTCAGCGAAAAGAAACAATAGCTGTAAGACAAAATGGCGGCAGAACAGAAAATACTTACAGGATAGTTAAAAAAAACCTTATTTTATTTCGTAGTTGGATTTTAATCATTATCTTTGCAATTGATTAACAGACTCTGACTATGAAAAAATCCGTAAGCCCCAAGTTAGGGATTTTCATCTTTGTCGCGACCCTTTTCTGTAGCAGTAGTAAAGAAGAAGATTGGCATGAATAGAATTTCGGTTTTGTTATTTCTATTATTAAGCTATCCTAATATTATTTACGGACAGTTTATTCTATGGGAAGAACTCTCTGTAAAAGACAAGAAGAGCTATATCGCAAAGCGTGATAGCGATTCTTTTGAAATAGCTATATATGAAGGAAAAAGGAAGATACATGATGTTCCTGAGTTGTGGGATATGCTAGATGGGTTTGTAAAAGATATCAGGAATGAAAGATTTGATCCTTTGGATTTTTATATATTTAATACCGTTTGCGCAGAAGCAGATGGAGCAATAGGTGAGGCCATAGGAGGATACTGCCTAATTTATTCTATAGAATGCCCTAAACAAGTGGTTTCCCTCTTTAAAAATAACAGTTTATATTTAGAAATGTATTCAGATTTAATTGGGTTTGAAATCGCTCAACGAGGTTCTTCAATGAAAAAAATAATTAATAAAATCAAAAAGAAAATGTTGAAGAATAATACAAAATCTGACAAAGCCTTAGTAAGGTTATTTTGTAAAAAAATAGAAGATGTTGCGTTAACCATGACGGAATAAAATCAAATATTAAGAAATCCTTTTGTTTTGAATGTGGGCAACGTTGCCGTTATCAATATATAATAATTATAAAGTAGGAGGTGGTAGATAAATGAGATGCATCTGTTTTCTTATTGTTTCTTTCTTTTATGCTAGTGCAATGGAAGCTCAAGATAATTATGTAAACTCCATGATTAATATAAGCATGGACGCCGTTATGGATGCTTCCGTGCAGTCCTAATGACCGATTTGGGATGATACACCATGAACCCCAGAAGTGCTCTGTCTGACTTCTGGGGTTCATCTTTGTGATGGCACTCGCTCATGCTGTCTTCTTTTGTTGATGTCAGCTGCGTGCAGTGTCTTGCAGAACTTCTGCGAGGGTGGGGTGGGTGTGGATGATGTCGGCCAACTGGTTGATGGTGACACCGAGGTTCATCAACGATGCTACTTCCTGGACGAGGTCGGCGGCATGTGCTCCGAGCACGTGGCATCCGATGATGCGACCGGAGTTGTCGGTGAGGATTTTCACCAGTCCGTCGGTCTCCTCCATGGCCAATGCCTTTCCGTTTGCGCGATAGTAGCCTTTCTTGCAGGTGTATGCCATCTCTTTTTCCTTGCACTGGTCTTCAGTCAGACCTACTCCAGCCACTTCGGGTGTGGTGAAAACGGCAGCCGGCATGATGTCCAGACGTATGCGATCGGCATGGCAGAGGATGTGGTTCACGGCGCGGAAGCCCTGGAAGGTGGCGGCGTGGGCGAGCATCATCTGTCCGTTGACATCGCCGATGGCGTAGATGTGTGGGATGACGGTTGGCTGTTCCTTGTCGGCGATGACCTGCATGGTTTCGGGGTTTACCTTGATGCCGGCTCGGTCGTAGCGTATTCCTGCTGCCTCGAGGTTCAGTCCTTCGATGTTCGGCTTGCGGCCGGTGGCCATCAATACGAGGTCGGCTCCCACTGTCTGTTCCTTTCCTTTGCGTTCAAAGACGACCCCCTCCGTGGTTATCTTCTTCACTGCCGACTGCATGAAGAATTCCACGCCGCGTTTTTCCAACGCCTTGCGCAGGCGCTTGGCCAGGTCGCTGTCGGTGGCAGGCAGGCACTCCTTGAGATATTCCACAACAGTGACCTGCGCGCCGAAGGCGTTGAAGATGGAGGCGAACTCCATGCCGATGACTCCTGCTCCTACGATGCAGAGGCGTTCAGGCACTTCCTTTACGTCGAGCAGCTCGGTAGAGGTGACGACGTTGGGTAGGTCTAACCCTTCTATCGGTAGCATCTTGGCCGAGGAGCCGGTGGCTATGATGATGTTGTCTGCAGTAAGGGTGTCAGTCACGGTGTCGTCGTTTCCGGAGCATACTTCTATGGTATGGACGTCCTTGAAGCGGCCTTTGCCGTGTACGAAGGTGATGCCGGGCTGGCTCATCAGCGTCTCTACCCCTTGCCGTAGCTGCTCTGTTACCTGTTGTTTGCGCTCTATTGCTTCGGCGAGTGTGCGTTTGCCTTCCAATGATGCGTCGTGGCAGAGTGACTTTGTCGGGATACATCCGCAGTTCAGACAGGTGCCGCCGGCATAGCCGTCCTCGATGACGGTCACCTGTAGCCCTTGCTTGGCAGCATAGTCAGCAGCCCTGTATCCTCCAGGGCCGCTGCCTATGATTATCAAGGATTTTCCCCCGTGCACTTCATCGAAGAGGGTGGGGGTAGGTGTCTCATTATTCATTGCTTTTGATTTGTCGGTAGGTGAGTACAGGGTTTTTGGCAGCCAGTACGTCGTCGACGCGTCCGATAGGTGTGTCGTGCGGTGCGGTCTTCACCATTTCCGGCTCGTTCTTGGCTTCCTCGGCAATCTTGCGCATGACGGCGATGAAGCCGTCGAGGGTCTCCTTCGACTCGTTCTCTGTGGGCTCGATCATGAGGCTCTCGTGGAAGAGGAGCGGGAAGTAGATGGTGGGAGCATGGTATCCGTAGTCCAACAGACGCTTGGCCACGTCCATGGTGGTGACACCTGTCGACTTGTCTTTGAGTCCGTCGAACACGAATTCGTGTTTGCAGAGGCCTTCGATGGGCAGTTCATAGACGTCCTTGAGCGACTCTTTGATGTAGGTGGCGTTGAGGGTGGCGAGCGGGCCGACCATCTTGACGTTCTCCTTGCCCAGCGACAGGATGTATGCAAAGGCCTTGACCATGACGCTGTAGTTGCCGAAGAAGGCACCGATGGATCCGAGAGCCTGTTCGTAGTCGCCGGTCTGTACCTCGTAGTGGTCGTCACGAACGACGATGCGTGGGGTGGGGAGGAATTCTTCCAGTCCTTCGCGCACGCCGACGGGTCCGCTTCCCGGACCGCCTCCTCCGTGAGGTGTTGAGAAGGTCTTGTGCAGGTTGATGTGCATCACGTCGAAGCCCATGTCGCCGGGCCGGCATTCGCCGAGCATCGGGTTGAGGTTGGCTCCGTCGTAGTACATCAGTGCTCCACAGTCGTGTACGAGCTTGGTAATCACGGGTATATCGTGTTCGAAGATGCCCAGTGTGTTGGGGTTGGTCATCATCATGGCTGCCACCTCGTCGCCACATTCGGCAATGAGGCGTTTGAGGTCTTCCACGTCGACGGTGCCGTCGGGCAGGCTCTTCACCTCAACGACTTCCAGTCCGCAGACGGCCGCCGAGGCGGGGTTGGTGCCGTGTGCTGAGTCGGGGATGAGCACCTTTGTGCGTCGGTCGTCGTGACGGCTCATGTGGTAGGCACGGATGACCATCAGTCCGGTCAGTTCTCCATGTGCTCCGGCACAGGGGTTGAGGGTGAATTCCTTCAGTCCCGTCAGTTCTGCCAGCATGTTTTGCAGGCAGTAGTATAGGTGAAGGGCATGTTGGCAGGTGTCGGCAGGCTGCAGGGGGTGCAGTCCTGCGAAGGTCTTCAGTGCTGCCATCTCCTCGTTGATGATGGGATTATATTTCATCGTGCAGGAGCCCAGCGGATAGAAGCCGTCGTTGACGCCGAAGTTGTCGTGGCTGAGATTCGTGTAATGGCGTACCACGGTCAGCTCGTCGCATTCTGGCAACAGTGCGTTCTCTTTTCGCTTCAGTTCTTCAGGCAGCTCGTCGAGCGTGTGTCCGTAGTTGTTCTTAGGAAGCGAATATCCTTTTCGTCCGGCCTTCGAGAGTTCGAAGATCAGGTTTCCATAGAGTCTGTTGTTCATGCTTGGTCCTCCTTGATCTGTTTGATTAAGTCAACTAATTCGTCGATTTCCTCCTTGGTGCGCTGTTCGGTGACGGCGAACATGATGGTGTTGTCGTCGACCTTCACACCGGCCATGAAGCCGTTGTCGGCACATTCGGCCTGCAGGGCATCGATGTCACCGTCGTAGGTCATGCAGAACTCGTTGAAGAAAGGCTGGTTGAACTTCAGCTTGAAGGATCCGGTCTGTGTGAGCTGTTCACAGAGGTAGTGTGCTCCTGCGTAGGAGAGTTCGGCGGCTTCCTTCACGCCCTGGCGGCCCATCACGGCGAGGTAGATGGTCACGTAGAGTGCCATGAGGCTCTGGTTGGAGCAGATATTCGACGTTGCTTTCTGGCGTCGGATGTGCTGTTCGCGTGCCTGGAGGGTGAGTACGAAGGCGCGTTGTCCGCGGTTGTCCTTTGTCATGCCGACGATGCGTCCCGGCATCTTGCGCATGAGTTTCTCCGTCACGCACATATATCCCACGCCGGGACCTCCGAACGACATCGGTATGCCCAGCGACTGTCCGTCGCCGACGGCGATGTCGGCTCCCCATTCAGCTGGTGTTTTCAGTACGGCGAGATCGGCGGCGATGCTGTTGATGATGAGCAGGGCTTTCTGTTCGTGGACGGCATCGGCAAATCCGGTGAAGTCTTCGATGATGCCATAGTAGTTCGGTGCCTGCACGACAACGCCGGCGACGCCTCCGGCCTGCAGCCGTTGCTGCATGTCGTCGCGGTCGGTGACGCCGTCTTTCTCGGCAATCATCTCAATCTTGATGCCGTGGTATTTGGCGTAGGTCTCGACGACACGTACCACCTTCGGGTCGACGGTCTTGCTGACCAGTACGGTGTCGGCCTTCTTGGCATTGCCGAAGGCCATCATCACGGCCTCAGCCGTTGCTGTGGCGCCGTCGTACATGGAGGCGTTGGAGATGTCCATGCCGGTGAGTTCGGCCATCATCGACTGGTATTCGAAGATGTAGTGAAGCGTTCCCTGCGAAATCTCTGCCTGATAGGGTGTGTAGGATGTGAGGAACTCCGAGCGCTGGATGATGTTCTGGACGACAGCGGGCGCATAGTGGTCGTAGATGCCTGCTCCGGCAAATACTTTCAGGGGTGTGCCGATCTGAGCCAACTCGTCGAAGAGTTTCCTGACTTCCACCTCGCTGAGTGCTTCAGGCAGGTTGTATTCCTTGCGGAAGCGGATGGCTTCAGGGATGTCGGCATAAAGGTCGTCGAGCGAATTGACGCCTGCCACCTTCAGCATCTCCCGTAAGTCGTCCTCTGTATGGGGAAAGAATTTATAGGCCATAGTCATACTTTCCTTGTTTTATTTGCAGCATGCTTCGTAGGCGGCGGCATCCATGAGGTCGTCGAGTTCGCTCTTGTCGCTGAGCTGAACCTTGATGATCCAGTTGCCGAAGGCGTCCTTGTTGAGCAGTTCAGGTTCGTCCTCGAGTGCTTCGTTGACTTCGACGACGGTTCCGCTCACGGGCGAAATCAGGTCGCTGGCAGCCTTCACGCTCTCCACGGCACCGAACTCTTCGCCGGCGCTGACCTCGTCGTCGACTTCAGGCATGTCCACATAGACGACGTTGCCCAGTGCGTGCTGTGCATAATCGGTGATGCCAACGAAACCAAAATCTCCTTCTACACGTACATACTCGTGTGACTCAGAATAGTAGAGTCCTTCAATTACTTTTGCCATAAATAGTGAACTCCCTCCCGACCTCCCTTCTGGGGGAGGCGTGCCTGCCGGTTAGTGGAGGGGATGGCAGGCGGGTTAATATTTGTGTTTATTTTTTATAGTGCTTATCGTAGAAACGTTTCTTGACGACGGTGCCGGGGAATGTCTTCTTGCGTATCTGTATCTGTACCGGTGTGTCGAGTTTGCCATAGGCTGCATCGATGAGGGCCATGCATACGCTCTTGTCGGTGGAGATGGTGTGGTAGCCTGTGGTGACCTCGCCAATCTTCTCGCCATCCATGTTCAAGACGTCGTATCCGTGGCGTGGTATTGCCTTGTCTTTCAGCTCGATACCTACGATGCGCTGTTTCGGTCCTTCAGCCTTCTGCGTCTGCAGTGCTGCCTTGCCGATGAACTCCGGTTTGTCGAACTTGCAGAACATGGACAGACCTGCCATGACGGGTGTGATGCTCTCTGACAGCTCGTCGCCGTAGAGTGGCAGTCCCACTTCGAAACGCAGGGTGTCGCGGCATCCCAGTCCACAGGGCTTGCATCGTCCGGAGGCTATCAGCTTGTCCCAGCACTGTTGAATAAAGCTGTGTGAGCCGTAGATTTCAAATCCGTCTTCTCCGGTATAGCCTGTCCGCGAGATGATGATGGTCTCTCCGGCAGTGTCGATGGTCTTGGCCGTATAGAAGGTCAGCTCCTTGCAGGCCAGTCCGAGCACTTCTTCCACGACGGCCTCCGACTGAGGGCCTTGCACGGCCACCTGTCCGTAGTAGTCGCTCTGGTGGTCGAGGTTGATGTCGAATCCGTTCATCTGCTGTCTCATCCAGTCTACGTCCTTGTCGATGTTGGCAGCGTTGATGACGAGGAAGAAGTCCTGCTCGCCCATTTTGTATACCAGCAGGTCGTCGACGGTGCCTCCGTCGGGATAGCACATCATGCCGTAGTAGATTTGTCCTGTGGGGGCATTGGTCACGTCGTTGGTGAAGATGTGGTTGACGTAGCGTTCGGCATCCGCACCGGTTATGCGTACTTCGCCCATGTGGCTGACGTCGAAGACGCCGCAGTCTTGCCGCACTGCCTGGTGTTCATCGGTGATGTTCGTGTACTGGATGGGCATGTCGAAGCCTCCGAAGGGTGAGATGAGTGCCCCGAGGGCTACGTGTCTGTCGTAGAGACATGTTTTTTTATTTTCCATGATTAAGTAAAAGTTTTATGAATTCTTCTTTTTTTAGGTTCATGACGGTGTTGCCGATAGCGTCGGGTATGGCTTTGTTGAGATGCTCTTCGTCGAATGGTGTGTTGTGGAGCGGCTTGAGGATGGCGCCGTCTATGTCGCCCGTAATAAAGTAGTCTCCTAACATGTTGATACCCTTGATGATATTGTTTTTCAGTTCGAGCTGTACTTCTATTTCCCCAACTCCTTCAATCCTTCCTTTCCTGACGATGGTATAGCGTGGGTTGCGGCCGTAGATGAACTGGTCGGTCAGGTATTCTTGTTCGATGGTTTCAATCTGTCGGATGTCTTCGTCGCTGAGTGTGGTTTCTTCGTTGCAAAGGTTTTTCTTGACGAAGCGCTTGAATTCCTCCAGCGTCATCTCGGTGTAGTCTTTGAGGAGGGCGATATGCTGGCGCACGCTTTGTATGCCTTTGCTGACGAGTTTCTCGTCGCTGGGAGTGATGGCGGCTACCATGTTGCGCATGTCGGTGTCGTAGAGCATGGTGCCGTGTACGATGCTTCTTCCGGGGATGTGATAGAATGCGTTGCCTGATACCTTGCGCCCGTCGATGAGGATGTCGTTGCGTCCGGTTGCTTTGGCGTCGATGCCCATTCGGCAGAGTGTCAGGGCGACCATGTTGACATAGCGATTGAAGGTGAGTGTGATGTTCTCGTCGTCGGTGATGTATGAGAACATGACGTTGGAGAGGTCGGCATAGACACATCCTCCTCCGCTTTTCCTTCGGTACATCTGTATGTCGTTCTGTCGGCAATAGTCGATATTTACCTCGTTGTCAATGAGTTGGTTTCTTCCGAAGATGACCGATGGTGTTACCTGCCACATGAAGAAAGCTTCGTCGATGGTAGTATGCCTGGCCACGAACTCTTCCATCGCCAGATAGAAGCTGAGGCGATGTGTGTCGGTGTTTGGTAATGCTACGTATGTCATGATGGCCAGGAGTTTTTCAAAACCTCTGCAAATTTACGCATTCTTTGCTGAATAGCCAAAGAAAAAGCGTTGTTTTTTGCTTGCGGAAAGAAACTTTTGCTGCTGCCGCTCTGTACCCTTGTGGAGGCCGCTCCCGAGTATCGGCGGTGTGCTACGTTATGTAGGCTGTCGGTCTAAGCCGTGTAGACCGCTGTTCTAAGCCGTGTAGACCGCTGTTCTAAGCCGCATAGACCACTGTTCTAAGCCACATAGACCATTTTCCATGGTGGTGTCTGTCCTTGTCCATGGCGGTGTCTGCCCTTGTCTATGGCGGTGTCTGTCATTGGTCCGGTTGGCATTGGGGAAAAATCGCAACGGGAAACCACGTCGCTGAATGTCAGCGAACGGTGGTTTCCCGTTGTTTCTGGTGTGGGGCGACGGTTGCCGCCATGTTGTCGGTTTGCTGTCGGTCAGAGTTCAGCTTCGCTGACGTTGAACGTGCTGGTGGTCATGTCGCCAGTCTGGAATCCTCGTTTGAGCCAGCGTTTGCGCTGGTCTGACGTTCCGTGGGTGAAGGATTCGGGTGTTGCTCTTCCTTGTGCTTTTTTCTGCAGCCAGTCGTCTCCGATGGCTTTTGCCAGTTCGAGTCCTTTTTCCATGTCTCCGTATTCCATGGAGTGGTTCATGGCGTCTTCGTAGTGAGCCCATACTCCGGCATAGTAGTCGGCCAGCAGTTCGAGTCTGACGCTGAGTTTGTTGGCGCTGACTTTGTCGGTCTGGTTCATGGCTGCATGTGCTTTGTTGAGTGTGCCGGTGAGGTATTCCACGTGGTGCCCTATCTCATGTGCGAGGACGTATGCGTAGGCAAAGGTGTTTCCCTGTACGCCGAGTTGCCGTTTCATCTCGGTGAAGAATGACAGGTCGACATAAAGTTTCTGGTCGCCTGAGCAGTAGAACGGTCCGACGGCAGCAGATGCGGACCCGCATGCTGAGTTGACCTGGTTGGTGAAGAGCACGAGGGTGGGGTACTGGTATTCTCCCCATCCGTTTTCCCTGAATACTTTTGTCCAGACGTCTTCCGTAGAGGCGAGTATTCTCTTGCAGTCTTCGGCCAGTGCCTGTTCTTCCTCTGTGAACTCGCGTTCGCCGATGGTTTCTGTCTGGGCCTGCATCTGTTGCTGCACTCCTTGTACCATTACCTGCATGGGGTCGCCGCCTGTAAAGTAAGCGAAAGCTGCTGCGATGATAATTCCCAGGATACCTCCGGTGCCTACTTTGGCACCTGTTGACATGCCTCGTCTGTCTTCGACGTTACTGCTTTGTCTTCTTCCTTCTAATTTCATAGTAGTAATTCTTTTGTGTTAAACTTCATTTTCTGACTGCAAAAGTACGAAAATATTTTTTAATTAGTTGGCTGAATAAGAGTTTTTTTGTAATTTTGCACGAAAATTAAAAATAATCATACATTAATAAATAGCAGAACTGAAAAAACGACTATGAACATTTCTTATAAATGGCTTAAGGAATACGTAGATTTTGATTTGTCTCCCCATGAGGTTGCAGACGCGCTGACGTCGGTAGGTCTTGAGGTTGGTGGTCTGGAAGAGGTCCAGTCGATCCGTGGAGGTCTGAAGGGCCTGTTCGTGGGACAGGTGCTTACTTGCGAGGCTCATCCCAACAGTGATCATCTTCATGTCACGACAGTTGACCTTGGCAAAGGCGAACCCCAGCAGATTGTCTGTGGTGCGCCGAATGTGGCTCAGGGGCAGAAAGTCATCGTTGCCGACCTTGGCTGCGTGCTCTATGATGGCGACAAGGAATTTGTCATCAAGAAATCCAAGCTCCGCGGCGTTGACAGTCTCGGCATGATTTGTGCCGAGGATGAGATTGGCGTGGGTACGTCGCACGACGGCATCATTGTCTTGCCGGACGATGCCGTGGTGGGGACTCCCGCTGCGGAATACTATCATCTGGAGAGCGACTGGGTGATAGAGATCGATATCACCGCCAACCGCTCTGATGCCCTTTCGCACTGGGGCGTGGCGCGCGACCTCTATGCCTGGCTTGTGCGGAACGGCTATCAGACGGCCCTGCACCGTCCGTCGGACGAGGCATTCACCGTGGATAATGAAGACCTCCCCATCGAGGTGGTCATCGAAAACCAGGAGGCTTGCCGCCGCTATGCCTGCGTCTCGGTCAGCGACTGCGAAGTGAAGGAGAGTCCTGAATGGCTGAAGACGAAGTTGACGACTATCGGTCTGCGCCCCATAAACAATATCGTTGATATTACCAACTATGTGATGATGGCTTATGGCCAGCCCATGCACTGTTTCGATGCCGACATGGTGAAGGGGCACAAGATCGTTGTGCGTACGCAGCCTGAAGGAACCAAGTTCACTACCCTTGATGGTGTGGAGCACATCCTCGGGCCTCATGACCTGAGCATCTGCAATGCCGAGGAACCGATGTGTATAGCAGGCATCTTCGGAGGCAAGGGCTCGGGCACCTATGATACGACTCGCAACGTCGTACTCGAGAGTGCCTATTTCCATCCCACGTGGATCCGTAAGAGCGCACGCCGCCATGGGCTGTCCACCGACTCGAGCTACCGCTTCGAGCGTGGTGCCGACCCCAACGCCGTCATCTATGCCCTGAAGCAGGCCGCCATCCTTTGTCGTGAGCTGGCAGGCGGTAAGGTGTCGATGCAGATCAATGATGTCTATCCGCAGCCTATTGCCGACGCGCATGTCACGCTGACTTACGACTATGTCGGCATGCTGATAGGCAAGGAGATAGGCCATGAGACCATCAAGAGCATCGTGCGTTCGCTCGACATGAAGATCCTCAGCGAGAACGACAACGCCCTCGAGCTGCAAGTGCCGGCCTATCGTGTTGACGTGCAGCGTCCCTGTGATGTCGTGGAAGACATCCTCCGCATCTACGGATATAACAATGTAGAGATACCCACCCAGCTGAAGAGTTCGCTCACCGTTCAGGGTGAGCAGGACAAGGACTATCAGCTGCAGAATGTCGTCGGCGAACAGCTGGTAGGCAGCGGCTTTAACGAAATCCTCAACAACTCGCTGAGCAAGCAGGCCTACTACGACGGCACGCTGCAGACCTGCTATCCTGCCGCGTCGACGGTGAAGGTCTTCAATCCGCTGTCAGCCGACCTCGGCGTGATGCGTCAGTCGCTGCTCTTCGGTGGCCTGGAGAGCATCGTCCGTAATGCCAACCGCAAAAACCCCAACCTGCGCTTCTTTGAATTTGGAAACTGCTATCATTACGACGAGGGTCGCCATACCGAAGAAGACCCCATCCGGGCCTACAGCGAGGAGATGCACCTGGCTCTCTGGGTTACCGGCAAGCGCGTCCAGGGCTCATGGGCACATGCCGACGAGCCGAGTTCGTTCTACGAGTTGCGTGCCTATGTGCAGAATGTCTTCTCCCGTGCCGGCCTGACCGAGTCAATGACCGTCGTAGAGCCTTCAGAAGCCGACATCTTCTCAAAGGGACTTGCCGTGAAAAACCGTGGCGGCAAGGTCATCGCCCTGATGGGTATCGTCAGCCATAAGATACAGAAGGCCTTCGATATCGCCTCCGAAGTCTATTATGCCGACATCAACTGGAACGCCCTGATGAAAGCGGTGCGCAAACAGAAGGTAGAGTTCACCGAAGTGCCCAAGTTCCCCTCTGTCAGCCGCGACCTGGCACTGCTCGTCGACAAGAACGTCGCCTTCAGCCAGATTGAACAGGTGGCACGCCAGACCGAGCGGAAGTTCCTCAAGCGCGTGGAGCTCTTCGACGTCTATGAAGGTAAGAACCTCCCCGAAGGCAAAAAGAGCTATGCCGTCAACTTCATCCTCCTGGACGAAGAAAAGACCATGGGCGACAAGCAGATTGACGCCATCATGCAGAAGCTCATCGCCAATCTGACCAAGCAGCTGAATGCCGAGCTGCGGTAAGCCTCGAGACTGTGCAACAAAGAATATAACAAAAATAAAAAATCATCATTTACAATGGGAAGAGCATTTGAATATCGCAAGGCAACAAAGCTGAAGCGGTGGGGCCATATGGCCAAGACATTCACAAAGATCGGAAAACAGATTGCCATCGCCGTCAAGGCCGGTGGTCCCGATCCCGACATGAACCCGGCATTGCGCGCCATCATTGCCAATGCCAAGCGCGAGAACATGCCTAAGGACAATATCGAGCGCGCCATCAAGAACGCAATGGGTAAAGACCAGAGCGATTACAAGGAAGTCAACTACGAAGGCTACGGCCCTCATGGCATTGCCATCTTCGTTGAGACACTGACCGACAATACCACCCGTACCGTCGGTGACGTGCGTTCCGTATTCAATAAGTTCAACGGAAACCTTGGCACTCAGGGATCGCTGGCATTCATCTTCGACCACAAGGCCGTTTTCACCTTCAAGAAGAAAGACGGTCTGGATATGGACGAGATGATCCTCGACCTTATCGACTACGGCGTGGAAGATGAATACGATGAGGACGAGGAGGAAAACTCCATCACCATCTATGGCGACCCGTCGAGCTTCGCAGCCATCCAGAAGCATCTCGAAGAGAACGGCTTTGAAGTCACGGGAGCAGAGTTCACGCGTATCCCCAACGACCTGAAGGATGTCACTCCCGAGCAGCGTGAGACCATCGACAAGATGATTGAAAAGCTGGAAGACTTCGACGACGTGCAGACTGTCTATACCAACATGAAGCCCGAAGTCGAAGAATGAAGTACACCTATCAACCGCAAGGCACATGTAGCCGCCTCATCAGCATTGATGTTGATGAGAGCGGCTATATTCGCCAGGTAGCGTTTGTCGGAGGCTGCCATGGCAACACGCAGGGCATCTGTGCCCTTGTCCGCGGCATGAAGGCCGATGACGTTGTCGGACGCCTCAAGGGAATCCGTTGCGGAAACAAGCCAACCAGTTGCCCCGACCAATTGGCAACGGCACTCGAGAACATTCTCCGTAAGTAAACACATATCTTAAACCAATAACAACCACATTCATGAAAGCAAAGAAACAAATCCTTATCGCAGGCACCATGCTGCTTGCCTTTGGAGCCGTACTCCTGTCAGCCTGCTCACAAGGCCCGGCAGCGCAGAAGACCTATGCCGACTATGTCAATCCGATGATTGGTTCAGGAGGCCATGGCCACGTGTTCGTCGGAGCAAGCATTCCTTTCGGAACCATGCAGCTCGGTCCGCAAAACATCCATAAGGGATGGGACTGGTGTTCAGGCTACCACTACTCCGACAGTGTCGTCATCGGCTTCTCACATAACCACCTCAGCGGAACCGGTTGCAGCGACCTTGGCGACATCATCCTCATGCCCTACACCGGCACCGTGCGTACCATTCAAGACCAGGCTGCCGTACCCGGCGTGTCGGCATCATCGAAGTATAGCCATTCCAACGAGATGGCAAAGCCCGGCTACTACAGCCTGAAACTCGACAACGGCGTTGACGTAGAGCTGACCGCCACACAGCGTGTCGGCATGCATCACTATCAGTATCCTGCCGACGGCGAGGCACGCCTGCTCATCGACCTGGACAATGGTAATGGCACCCGATGCCTGGAAAGCTGCATCCGTAAAATCAACGATACGACCTTCGTCGGTTATCGCTATGTGGAAGGATGGACACCCCTCCACAAGATTTTCTTCTATGCACAAGTCAACCAGCCCGTCACCGACTTCACCACCTTCGTCGTCGATACCGAGCAAGGTAAGGACTCGCTGAAAGCCGACCGCGTGAAAGCCGTAGCCACCTTCGCCGAGGGAACCACCGATGTCATGGTGAAGGTAGCCACCTCGTCAGTGAGCATCGAGAATGCCCGCCTGAATATGGAGGCCGAACTCGCAGGCTGGGACTTTGCCGCCGTTCGTAAGGCCGCTGTCGACAAGTGGAACGAAGCACTCGCCTGCATCGATATCGAGGGAACAGACAAGCAGAAGGAAATCTTCTACACAGCCCTCTATCACACCTTCATCGCACCGACTCTCTACGGCGATGTCAACGGCGAATATGCCGGTGTAGACGGTAAGATCTATAAAGCGGAGAACAACGAGAACTATACCACTTTCTCCCTCTGGGATACCTATCGCACCCTGCATCCCATGTTCACCATCATCAAACCCGACATGGTACCTGGAATGGTGAATGCCATGCTTGCCATCTACGACCAGAACGGCGTGCTGCCCGTATGGCCCCTGCTGTCTGGCGAGACCTATACGATGCCCGGCTACAGTGCCGTACCCGTCATTGCCGATGCCTATCTGAAAGGCTTCACAGGCTTTGATGCCGAACGTGCCCTGAACGCCATGGTTGCCACAGCCACCAGCGAGAAGATGAATGGCGTACCCGAATTCATGAAGTACGGCTACATCCCCGCCGACGCACGTCCCGAGGCCACCTCTATCAACCTCGAATATGCTGCCGACGACTGGGGACTGGCACTGATGGCCAAGAAGATGGGGAAGATGGATATCTACGACACCTTTATGAAGCGTGCCAAGTCCTACCAACTCTTCTGGGACGCCTCCATCAAGAAAGTGCATCCCAAGATGTCCGATGGTTCATGGTACGAACCCTATAGCCCGTTCCTGGCCAACCACCGCGACAACGGCAACCTCGGCGACTTCACCGAGGGCAACGGATGGGAGTACACCTTCATGGTGCCGCAACATCCCGACGGACTGATTGCCCTGCACGGTTCTGACGACGCCTTCATCGCCAACCTCGACTCCCTCTTTGTCGTCGAAGGCGACCTGGGTCCCGGTGCTCCTCCCGATGTGTCCGGCATGGTCGGTCAGTATGCCCACGGCAATGAACCCAACCATCACATTCCTTACCTGTATGTATATGCCGGTGCTCAGTGGAAGACTGCCGAGCGGGTGCGCATGCTTCAGGAGAAATTCTATACCGACGATGAAAATGGCTATTGCGGAAATGAAGACTGCGGACAGATGTCGGCATGGCATGTGATGTCGGCCCTGGGATTCTATCAGGTGAACCCCTCGAACGGCGTCTTCGTCTTTGGAAGCCCGCTCTTCAAGAAGGCCACCATCGCACTGCCTGAAGGAAAGACCTTCACCGTTGAGGCCCCCGACAACTCCGAGAAGAATGTCTATATCGCTTCCGTCAAGCTCAACGGACAGGCCTACGACAAGTCCTTCATTACCTATGAGGACATCATGAAGGGTGGAGTGCTGACCTTCGAAATGTCGGACAAACCCAACAAAGACTTTGGAAAAGCTGCTGACAAGAGACCTGTCAGTGAGTAGTATCCCCTTGTAGAATCTGATTGAGAAAGTTCTTCATACCCGGGCAAAGGGTATGAAGAACTTCTAAAACAAACCAACACCTGGAAATATGAAAAAAATATTATCTGTCTTGTTTCTCCTTGTCGCCTGTATCATTAATGGCAGTGCACAAGTAGTAGATCAAACCATGTATCTTGATTTCGGAGAGTCGAACAATGCGTCGCGAGGCATGATGACCGAAGGAGCCGATGCCAACGGACACTATTGGACGAATGTGCGTTCTACTGGCGGCATATACATCTATCCAGGTACCAGCTTCCAACTGGTCAACGCCCAAAATGAATCAACTGGCTATAGCGTATATATTAATGTACGTTTTACCACTAATGGAAAATCGGGTGGAGGAGGATTGCTCTCTCCGTCGGCATCATTACTCGGTGACCTCGCCATTGGAACAGCCACAGAGGACTATATGTTTCTCGAAAGCTGGCAGCACCATAGCTTTGTGACCTTTAAAGGACTCAATCCGCAGAAAGGTTATCGGTTCTATTATTTCGGCTCTCGAAATACTACAGAAGATCGCGCAGGAACTATTGAGTACCGAGGCGAGAACGTGTGGGAAGGCTATCAGCAGATTTCCGGATCGGGTATCGGAGCCAATAACTATAATGGTAACAACAATAAGATCCTTGTCAGCGAGCCCGTCTTTCCGGACAGAAATGGTGAGATACGCATGACCATGAAGAAGTTCCGTCCTGACCGCATGCTCATGGTCAATGCGATGAAAATAGAGGAACTCAGCGGCCTTCAGCGGCCTAATGAGAACCTGACGCTCACCCAGCGCATGTACCTTGATGTCGGTGAGAACGAAGAAGGACGTGGACATCAGACCCTTGGAGCCGATAAGAACGGCAACTATTGGAACAACCTTTATAGTGACCCGTCAGGTAACGACCATATCATTCCCGCTGGCCGTACCATTAATCTTGTTAATTCCGCAAATAATGCCACGGGCTATCAGGCAACAATGGCCACGGTGATGTATACCAACGGTTTCAACCAGGGCGACACCATGACAGAGCCTACCGACGAGAACCTCGGCGACCTTGCCATCACTACTGCAACAGAGGACTACGTGTGGCTCGGAGCCGATGGACGTCGACAGATCAGGTTCGAAGGGCTCAACAAGGACCATGTCTATAAGTTCTACATCTACGGATGTGTAAAGCATACCGACAACCGCTTCGCCCAGTTCACGCTCAATGGACAGCAGGAATGGGACGGCGTGCTCTGTCTCTCAGGTTCCGATTGCGGAGGCAAGGGCGTCAATATCAATGTGCGCAATCTTGCCGTCAGCGACTATATGTTCCCTGACAAGAATGGTAATATCCTGTTTACCCTGCAGCGCTATAACTGCAACTATGCCCACTTCTCAATCATCAAGATTGAAGAGTATGAAGGTGCCGAACGTCCGGAAGAACCCCTTACCTTCACCTCGATATCCGTCAGTGGCACTGCTTCGGAAGATGGCAGCGATGTGCCTATGACCGAGCTGGCACCCTCTGGCGTCGGTAATGGTGTCTTTGAGACCTACCTCCGTCTGCAGCCAGGAGAATACCGGCTGAAAGGAACTCTCGACGACGGCTCAACACTTTGGCTTGGTCATGACAGCGAGACAGGACAGCCTGTCGCCGATGGCGCACCGTACTCCGTCAGTGAGGAACAGGTGGTTAGAATGCGTTATGACAGCAAGGCTGGACAACTCGCCGTGACCCCTGTGGAACTGTTTGTCAAAGGCAACATCTGCTATGCCAACACAAAGATTGCCTATGCCGGCAATGGCGTTTGGGAGTCTGAGGCTCGTATGGAGAACGGAAGCGTCTACTATTTCACAGACAAATACTTCTATTTCGCATTCAATAACAACGACCAACTTGCCGTACGCCGCCTGGCAAACGACCGCAGCCATGTGGCGATGCCCAGCGAAGGTTACAGTGCCGAGAACATCATGCTCAACCGCGGAACCTATACCGTACGTCTTGACATGCGCAACTACGAGTATTCCCTCAGTGCCCCCATCGACGAATACAAAGTGTCCGTCTTTGGTTCCTCTGTGGCAAACGGAACAGGTGCCACGGACGGGCATGGCTATGCTTACCTCTATGGACAGCAGCTCGGGAAACGGTACAGTCAAGGTGTCAGCGAATATCCGTTCCATGTGTCGGGAATCTCCATCGGAGGTAATACCACCAACGACCTGAAACGTCGCTACGATGATCTTATCCACGATTTCGGACGCTATGTCATCTTCGGATTGTCGCTGGGCAATGAAGGCATACACGGCGCTTCCAACCAGCAGGCCATCTTCAACCAGTGGCGCGACAATATGCTTGCACTGATCGGACAGGCCCGTAAGGACGGGAAGATACCCGTGGTGATGAATAACTATACGCGCGGCGACTTTACCGAGTCCGACTACAGCTATGTCAAACAGTTGAACATTCTCATGCACCAGTGGGACCTGCCGTCAGTGAATACCCTTGGTGCCATTGACGACGGACATGGCCATTGGGCCACCAACTTCCAGAATGGTACAGACGTATATCATCCCAACACCATGGGACATCGGGAGTTCTTCTATGCCATCCCGCCATCGCTCTTCGATGCGCTGGCTGACGGGAAACCGCTTCCTGTCCGTGACCAGACCAAGACGATGACACTTAAAGACGGACAAGTCATTGCTTTCGAGGGTGAGCCTACCGTCCACCCGTTTACCGTCAGTGTCCGGGTAAAAGGCGCTGATGCAGGACGCCTGTTGAAACTCACTGTGCGCGGCGGCCGTAACACGGGCTACGTCGGTATCAATGAAGAGGGTAAGGCGTACTACAAGGCTCCGACACTATCGGCCGACAGCGTGGTCTGCTCACGCAGCGTAACCGACGGTGACTGGCACACCATCACGCTCACCCACTACTATGCCCAACGGCGCACGCTGCTCTATGTCGATCATGTCTCCGTAGAGGCCCCAGCCACCACCGTCCTCCTTATCGGGGTAAAGGTAGGCGATGAAGACTCAGCAGCAGAAAGGCAACTGAGTGAGCTCTTCTTCTGGCGTTCCGCTCTGTCTCCCGAGGAGGTGGCAGCCCATGTCCAAGGAAAACTTCTCAAGTCGAGTCTGGAAATCTACGTTCCCACGGGCGAAGAGCTCGATAACCTTGCCCAGTCCAAGAATGTCGTCCAACTTGTCGACGGGAATTTGTCCTCTGTGTCTTCCTTACCGGCGCAAGAAGCTTCGACAGCGTCGCTCTATACTATTGAGGGACGTCGCATGGACAGCGCCCAGTCGCTGCCCCGCGGCATCTATGTCATCGATGGCCGGAAGAAGGTGAGGCCGTGAGAAAATGAAGTCGGCCTCATCAGGGTTTCTATTCCCGATGAGGCCGTCCTCGTTCTAATCTTTATTATTGCTGTCCGGTAAACTTTTCTTTTATCTTTGATATTCCCTGTATATATTGAATTTTTAAAAGAATTAATATGATTAGGGGTTGAAAACGACCTTTGGTTCAGGCCGTTTTTACCGGACAGCAATAAATCTCTATCTGTACGCCCTCAGATGGGTGCCAAACATCATTCATGCCGATGGATACGGGTATGCCCGGATTGGCCTTGCTGATGACCGGCTGAATAGCGGCATTCCCGGATTGGCCTTGCTGATGACCGGCTTCATCACGAACGCTTTGTCTTTTTTGTCGGCTTGGCTGCCGCTGACGTTGCAGCAGCCTCTTGCATCTTCTCGATCTTGGTCTGCAGCCGACTGATTTCTTTCTCTTTGCGCTCGATTTCCTCGCCTTGGTTGCGGATGGTGGTAAGCAGAGAGTTGAGTTCGTCGTTGTCGATGTCTTCAGGATAGAGTGTGTTGACCCGGTTGATGAAGTCGCCAAGGATATTCATGTAGTTGGTGAAGGCATCGAAGGGGCTGGCGTAGATGCCGCGGTCGACGCCGACTCCGCTGGGCTTGGTGGTCATGAACCGGAAGTTGTTGGATGCCTGCAGATAGTCCCAGTCTTTGTTGAGTCGCGGGTCGTTGGCAATGCGTACGCGGTCGGCAACGCTATAGAGCTTGTTGAAAGCTTCGCGCTGCATGGCATTGCCCAGCCATGCGCTGACGTCGCGTTCCTCGTCGGTCCACGAGAGTGTGTCGGGGACGTCGAGTGCTCCGACGCTCTTCATCTTCATGCATATCTCGGTGGGGGTGGAGAAGGTGATGCCTTTGGCTTTGGCGCATGCGGGGATGGCGCGCAGGAACTCAAGGATGTTGGATGACAGGGGCTGTGCTATTCCGAGGGCGGTAAGCTCCATGAAGATGTTGATGATCTGACTGCCTTCAGGGTGGGACGCTATCTCATCGACGTAGGTATCGGCGAAGAGGGGATAGCCTTCCCAGTCGCTGTTGCTGAAGCGCAGGGAGATGTCGTCGGAGAGCTTGACATCGCGCAGCAGCAGCTTGACTGAGGGTGCCAAGGCACAGTGGTAGAGGTAGTGGGGCGACTTCCAGCCGAGCACATGCTTGGCTCCTTCGGTGAGCATGCCTTTGAAGCCCATCTGTGCTGCCATGGCTCCTATCTCGTCGTTATAGATGAGCGATGAGTTGCGCAACACTTTCGGTTTCTGTCCGAAGTACTCATACGTTTTCTCGCACTGCCGTTTGACTTCGGCTTTGAAGGACTCTTCGTTGACGAGAGAGGCGAGTCCATGGCTGTAAGGCTCGGCGAGGAATTCCACGCATCCGGTGTCGTTGAGTTCCTGGAGCTTCTCGAGCACTTGCGGAGCATGGAATTCGAGTTGCTCGATGCCGACTCCGGAGAGTGAGAAGGCTACCTTGAAGTATTTGCCATGTTGGCGGATCATGTCGTGAAGGGTGTTCAGTGCGGGCATATACGACCGCTCTGCTATTTCGCCGATGTTACGTTCGTTCTCATAGTCGTCGTAATAGTAATGGTCGGTGCCGATGTCGAAGAAACGATAACGCTTGAGATGGATGATCTGGTGTATCTCAAAATATAGACAAATTGTTTTCATAATAATAGCCCACCCCCAGCCCCTCCCCAAGGGAGGGGAGTTTAGTTACTCTTGCCAGGATATTGTGGTCTCCATTTTTTAATTGTTATACTAAATAAGTTATACTAAATAAATAATTTGAAATATAAAGTTCTTTTTTATCTCCCCTCCCTTGGGGAGGGGTTAGGGGGTGGGCTTCCCCTCCCTTGGGGAGGGGTTAGGGGTGGGCTTTACTCCCCCTCCCTTGGGGAGGGGTCAGGGGTGGGCTTCTAAGGTTCTTCTGTATAGTGTTCGTATCCATCGGCCTACTTTCTCCCAGGTAATCTGGTCGACTTCGCGTTTCCCTTCGTCCTGCAGATAGTGGAACAGGCTTTCGTTGTGGCAGATGCTGTAGATGGCGTCGGCCATGGCATTGACGTCCCAATAGTCTACCTTGATACAGTTCTCGAGGATTTCGGCGCATCCGCTCTGTTTCGAGATGATGGTGGGCGTTCCGCATTGCATGGCCTCGAGGGGAGAGATGCCAAAGGGTTCGCTGACCGATGGCATGACATACACGTCGGAGTCTTTCAGACATTCGTACACCTGTTTCCCGCGCATGAACCCGGGGAAGTGGAACCGGTCGGCAATGCCACGCTCAGCAGCGAGATAGATCATCTGGTCCATCATGTCGCCCGAACCTGCCATGCAGAAACGCACGTTGCGCGTGCGATGGAGCACCATGCTGGCAGCCTCAACGAAGTATTCGGGTCCTTTCTGCATGGTCAGTCGTCCGAGGAAGGTGACGATTTTCTCCTTTCCCGTGTGGTCGGGACGCGGTATGGCCTGCAGTTCGTCTTTGAGCGGGTAGACGGCGTTATGTACGGTGAAGCACTTGCGCGGGTCTTGGTGGTATTGGTTGATGACGGTCTGGCGTGTGAGTTCAGATACGCACATGATGCAGTCTGCATTGTCCATACCGTCTTTTTCGATAGCGTAGACGGTAGGGTTGACGTGTCCTCGTGAACGGTCGAAGTCAGTGGCGTGGACATGGATGCAGAGGGGCTTGCCGCTGACCTGCTTGGCATGGATGCCTGCGGGAAATGTCAGCCAGTCGTGGGCGTGGATGATGTCGAAGTCGAGCGTTCGTGCCACTACGCCGGCGATGACGGAGTAGTTGTTGATTTCTTCATGAAGGTTTTGTGGGTATCCTCCAGCGAATTCCATGCATCCCAGGTCGTTCACACCCATGTAGTTAAAATCGGCGTAGATGTGGTCGCGCAACTGGTAGTATAGCTGTGGATCCATGATGTTTCCGATGCGCTGTTGCACATAGTCGAAGTCGACATCACGCCATGCAATGGGCACGGCATTCATAGCCAGCAGCCTGGCAGCAGTACGGTCTTCATCGCCGAAGGGCTTGGGCAGGCATAGCGTGATGTCCATGTCGCCTTGTGCATGCAAACCTTCGGTGATGCCAAAGTTGGCGGTAGCCAGTCCGCCATACACATGCGGAGGATATTCCCATCCAAACATTAAGACTTTCATAGTCGTTTCTCCTCCTCTCTTATTGATATTTATACTTGGTGAGCAACTCGAGGCTTCGAAGGATCTCTGCCACATTCATGGCAAATGACATGGCTCCGCGTCCATGGAAGGGCGGATTGCCGTCGAAGAGTTCCGGGATGGTTCCCAGACAGTGGTAGGCCATCTCCTCCTCGTAGCCCGCCATATGCCGTTCGATGAAGCTTAGACGGGTTCGCTTATACAATTTCAGGCATGCCTCCATATAGAAACCGCCGAGCCACGGCCACGCCGTTCCCTGATGGTAGGCCTGGTCGCGTTGCGTCTGCGGTCCGACATACATCGGGTTGTAGCCGCCACTCTTCGGAGAGAGCGACCGCAGTCCTTTCGGTGTGAGCAGCTCCCGGGTACAGATGTCGAGCACGCTTTTCTTCTGGTTTTGGTCGAGCGGTGAATAGTCCAGGGCCACGGCAAAGATCATGTTCGGCCGCACGCTCCAGTCCATCATGTCGCCGTCAACGTAGTCGAAGAGATAGCCATAGTCGTTGAGGAAGGTGTTGAGGAATGACTGTTTGCAGCGTTCAGCCATCTGTTCAAGATGACTGGCGCTCTCGGTGTCGTTGTCCTCGCTGGCCATGGAGGCAACAAAGCGGAGGGCATTATACCATAGGGCGTTGAACTCAACGATGTACCCTGTACGTGGCACGACGGGGCGTCCGTTTGCCGTGGAGTTCATCCATGTGACGGCTTTTTCGCGTCCTTCTGTGCGGAGCAGTCCGTTGCTGTCGAGGAAGAGGTTTGGATGCCGTCCGTCCTCGATGAATTTCACGATGTCAAGGAGTAGCTGTTTATAGTTCTCGAGGCAACGCTGTCGTCCGCATTTTTTTGCATATTGCTGGATGGCCCAGACGGCCCAGAGCATGACATCGGGCTGTTCTATCTCATAGATTTTCCCTGTGAGGGGTTTGCCTTCCATGAACTCGCGCAGTGCTCGTTCAGATGTTTTCATGACGAGCTCGAAGTAGTCAGCCTCTTCGATAGATAGCGTCAGACCAGGCAGGGCGATAAACGTGTCTCTGGCGCGGGCTTTAAACCACGGGTATCCGGCCAGTATGTAGCGGTCGTCTTCTTTTGTGCGGTTGTGGAACTGATGGGCCGCGTTCACCAGACAATGGAAGAAGTTGTCGCGTGGCGGGCGATAGCTTATCTCCTCGTCAAAGAGTTTTTTCAGTTGCGATGTCTTTATCTCCGATGTGGAGGCGGCAAAGACGATGCTCTCGCCCTTCTTGATGTTCATCTCGAAATATCCGGGCACGTAGAGATCTTCGTTCGAAGCATATCCCCGTTCCTGCTCCTTTGGATATTCCACTCCGCGATACCAGTCGGGCTGGAAGATGAATTCGTTCTTTTTTGAGAATTGCATATACAGGTCGGGATATCCGGCGTACATGCAGGTCTTGATGCCGTTGTCAACCTGCTGGTAGTCTCGTGAGGCAGTCTGGTTTTCGTGTGTGAACTGTCTGACGCTCCTGAAGGCCAGGAACGGACGGAAACGCAGTGTAGTGGCAGAATGGGCATCTACGAGCGTGTAGCGAATGAGCAGTCGATCTTCGTAGTTTTGGAAAAGGAACTCCTTCTTCAGCACTACGCCCCCAACCCTGTAGATGGTTGTAGGAATTTTATCACAATCAAATTCCCTGATGTATTTGTGGCCTTTTGGCGAGAACGTATTTCCTTGATATTTGTGAAGGCCAAGGTTGAACTCTGCTCCATGCTGTATGACAGTAGCATCGAGCGAGGAGAGCAGGACATGGTTTTCGTCATCAAGTTCGGGAACAGGTACGACAAGCAGTCCGTGGTATTTGCGCGTGTTACAGTCGACAATGGTCGAACACGAGTAGGCACCAGACCTGTTCGTTCGTAGTAATTCCTTAGGTAAGGACTCTTCCAAATTGGTCATCAGAGCTTTTTCAAACTTAAGATAACTCATATAGTTTAAGTGTAAGATGTTTTTTGTTTACAATGCCTCAAAGTTACATCTTTTTTTTCTCTCTGCAAAATTTTCTGCTTATCAATTAACAAAAAAACAGCTTTTTGTATACGTCCAGTATCGGAATAGGATGTTGTGTGCCCAAACATATGTCCTCATTGTCGGTGGCATGTTGAGGTGTGGAGATGTTATTCCGGTATAAGTTCAAGCGTCAGAAATGAATTTGTTCGTATGAGATAATTCAAGTTTCGGAAGTAAATAACGCCCTGAACCAAAGGTCGACGGCCGAAGGGGAAGTCAAAGGGCCGCTATATGTCAGCCCAGGGTTTCCGTCCCCCGCGAAACGGGGGAAACGAAGGGGTAAAGACCATTGAGCACCCTGGGTACGTGGTGCACATCCATTCTACGCCCTGAAAGGGCCGCTATATGTCAGCCCAGGGCAGCGCCCTGGGTACGCGGACAATCGTATATTTCGCCCTGAAAGGGCAAAAGAATGACCTATAGCTCATTTTGCAGGGTGCGACCACGTTCAAATACCGATTCTCACAA
>CAMNII010000026.1 GCA_946540435.1 uncultured Prevotella sp. | reverse complement strand
TACAGGGAATATCAAAGATAAAAGAAAAGTTTACCGGACAGCAATAATTTTTTTTCGTCTCCATACAGCCACATGACATTCCGAAAGACAGCACTTGGCAGGCAGCAAGACAACCCCCGCCAACACCCTTTTCTAAACTCTTGAAAAACAATACATAGGAACTGCTGACCAAAATAGCTTATTTTGTTCACCAAAATAGCCTATTTTGGTCACCAAAATAAGCTATTTTGGTCGCACGATCCTTACCTTCGTGAATCTCATCCCTTATTATCGTGTTTTACAACTCTTGTTTTTGTGTTTTACATATCTTACCTTCGTGAATCTCATCTCTTATTCTCGTGGTCCTCATTCCTTTTTCTTGCGGCTTTCATCTCAGACTGTTCTGTCTGCCATAAATGGCAACAGCAGCTACAGACACATTCTGTAGCTGCTGTTGCAGTTGTTTGCCGTTGCAGTTGTTTGCCGTTGCAGTTGTTTGCTGTTGCAGTTGTTTGCTGTTGCGGTTGTTTGCTGTTGGAGTTGTTTGCTGTTGCAGTTGTTTGCTGTTGCAGTTGGTAGAGTCAGCTTCTTTTACTCTTCGGGTACGAGGGCGATGCTGTGGTCGGAGGGGATGATGAGGCGGCGCCGGTAGAGGTCGCCGACGGCTTTCTTGAAAGTCTTCTTGCTTACTTGGAACATTTCGCGGATGTCGTCGGTGTCGCTTTTGTCGCCCAGCGGACATTGTCCGTCGTGTTGCCGGAGGTAGCTGAGCAGCCGGTCGGCGAAGTCGGTGGTGAGCTGCCGGCCGGTGGGCTGGAGGGTGATGTCGGTCTTCCCGTCGCCCCGCACCTGGCTGACATAGGCCTGCAGGCGGTCGCCGGTGTGGATGTGTTGGAATATCTGCGTGTCGTAGATGAGTCCCGGGTAGCGGTTCTCGATGATGCATTTGAAGCCGAGGTCAGTCTTCTGCCAGACAAGGATGTCGACGGGTTGTCCGGTTCGGAACGGTGCGGGGTCGCTGTCGAGAAACCGGTCTACTTTCGCTGTGGCGACGATGCGGTAGCTCTCTGAGTCGATGTGTATGTAGACGATGTAGCTGCGTCCTTTCTCCATCCGCATCTTCTGTTCGCGGAATGGACAGAAGAGGTCTTTGGTGAGTCCCCAGTTGAGGAATGCGCCGTACTGGTTCACCCATGTGCATTCCAGGTAGGCGAAGTCGCCGACGCGTGCCAGTGGAGTCTCTGTGGTGGCGATGAGGCGTTCTTCCTGGTCGAGGTACAGGAATACCTCTATCTCGTCGCCTATCTCTGTTCCTTCCGGAACATATTTGTTGGGCAGGAGGATGTCGCCCTCTCGTCCGCCGTCGAGGTAGAGGCCGAAGTCGGCCCTGCGGACAACGGTCAGTGTGTTGTAGTCTCCCAGTTTCATTTCGTCAGGAAAAGGATGATGATTTATGTTTCTCTGTGTCAGATGAGCAGTCCGTCTTTCATCTTGATGGTTCGGTCGGTGATGGCGGCAAGGCTCTCGTCGTGGGTGACGATGACGAAGGTCTGTCCGAAGCGTTCGCGCAGGTCGAAGAAGAGCTGGTGGAGTTCTTCTTTGTTCTTGGAGTCGAGCGATCCGCTGGGCTCGTCGGCGAGTATGACGGCGGGGTTGTTCATCAGTGCGCGTGCCACGGCAACGCGTTGTTTCTCTCCACCGCTGAGTTCGGCGGGCTTGTGGCCGGCGCGCTCGGTGAGGTTCATGAAGGTGAGCAGTTCCTCGGCTCGCTGCCGTGCCTCGCCAGGTCCCTTTCCGGCGATGAATGCCGGTATCATGATGTTTTCGATGGCGGTGAACTCAGGCAGCAGCTGGTGGAACTGGAATACGAAACCGATGTTGCTGTTTCTGAAGTCGGCGAGTCGTTTTGCCGAGAGGGTGGTGGTGTCGATGCCGTTGATGCTGACGGTGCCGCTGTCGGGGCGGTCGAGTGTCCCGATGATCTGCAGCAGGGTGGTCTTTCCGGCTCCGCTGGGTCCTACGATGCTGACGACTTCTCCTTTTTCGATGTGGAGGTCGATACCTTTGAGTACTTGCAGTGAGCCGAAGCTCTTTGTGATGTTATTGACGGTTATCATGTTGTGGTGTTGTCATTCTTTTCTGTTGTGTTCCCGTTTGTTGTCTTGATGATGCCCCTCAGCCACTTGGCTATTTCTCCGTATGCACTGAGTTCCTCGGTGTGTTGCGGCTGTGCGAAGGTCATCTCGTCCATGGCGTCGCCATACTGGTCGGGGAAGATAATCATCAGGTTGGTACCCGAGAAGAAGCGGGTGAGCTCGTCGGGCAGCCGCTCTTGTGCGCTCTTGTACGACACGGTGCCTTTTCTGGCGGTGACGACGACGAAGAGGTGGTCCTCGGCGATGGTGGAGGCGAGTTGCGGCAGCTCGTTCCAGTGTTCCATCGACCCGTATTCGGCCCGCACGTCGGGGTGTCGTGCGGTGATATAGTTTCTGATGAGTGGCAGCGTGTCGGACCGTCCGTGGAGTACGATGCGGCAGTCGAGGTTACCTGCGAGGCGTGCGAGGCGTTCCACCCATCTGTGGAAGCCCGGCTCGAACTGTGCGCGCGACGGCACGGCGACCTGTATGCGGCGTATGGTGTTGAGCGGCTGCATGAGTCGTGCCATGATGATTTGCCGGTTCAGTCCGTTGAAGAGGCTCTGGTGGAAGGCTCCCCAGAACTTCGTCGACACCTCCTTATGGGTGTGCATGCCGATGAGTATTTCCGATGCGTTGAACTCTTTGAAGGCATGCTTGATGCCGTTGGCGATGTTGGCGGCGATGCGCACCTGTGTCTGCAGCCGTACGTCGGCAGCGGCGGCATATCCGGATACTTGTTCGAGCAGCCGCTCGCCGCGCCGCTGGTTCTGGCTGATGTGCTCATCGTCGTAGACGACGTTCATCGCAACGATCTCGCGGTTCAGCTTCTCATTGCGCATGAGGATGGCCATGTTGATGAGGCGGTTGGCGTATTCGGGGTATTTCACGGGTACGAGCATCTTCTCGTCGTCGACATGGGTGTCGTCGGTTACGATGTCTTGGTCGCGCATGGTAATCTGCTGTGCGGCCTGTTCGGTGATGACGGAAGAGATGATGCAGGTGACGAGTATCATGATGACGACGCCGTTGAGGATGTCGTCGCCGACGAGGTATCGGCCGGGCGCAATCTCTATCTTCATGCCTACCATCACCATGGCGATGGCTGCTGCCGCATGGGCAGAGGTCAGGCCGAACATCATGTGGCCGGACGATACGGGCAGGCGGAACAGTCGGGCTGAGAGGTAGGCTGCCACAGCTTTTCCTGCCGTTCCCATGAAGACGATGGCCAGTACGACGACAAGGATGTTGCCGCCTTGGAAGAGGATGTTCAGGTTGATGAGCATGCCGACGCCGATGAGGAAGTAAGGGATGAAAAGGGCGTTGCCGATGAATTCGAGTCGGTTCATCAGTGGTGACAGCCGTGGAATGTAGCGGTTGAGCACCAGTCCGGCGAAGAATGCGCCGAAGATGCCTTCTATGCCTGCCGCCTCGCTGAGTGCCGCACTCATGAACATCATCGACAGGATGAAGATGAACTGCATCACGGCATCACTGTAGCGGCGCAGGAACCAGCGCGTGAGCCTGGGGACGAGCATGATGACGGCAACGCCGTAGACCGCCAGCTTGGCTATGAAGAACAGCCAGAACCACAGTCCGCCGCTGCCTTGCAGTGCCGACACGATGGCTGCCATTACGACCAATGCCAGCAGGAGTGCCACCATGGTGGCTCCGACGCTGAGCATGACGCTTGGCTTGCGTGCCAGTCCGTAGCGCCCCACGATGGGGTAGGCGATGAGCGTGTTCGATGCCATGATGCATCCCAGCAGGAGTGATGTGGGCGTGCTGTAGTCCAGCAGGGTGATGCCGATGAGGTAGGTCATGAGGAAGGGTATTCCTGCAGAGAGCAGTCCGAAGGTTACCATGCGGCCGGTGTTCTTCCTGAATCCTTCCATGTCCATCTCGAGTGCGGCGAGGAACATGATGTAGTAGAGTCCTACGCGTCCGAAGAGCTCGAAGGAGTCGTCGCGGGCGAGGATGTTCAGGCCGTATTGTCCGATGAGGACTCCTGCGAGCACCATTCCGATGATGTGCGGTATGCGCAGTTTGCCCATGATGATCGGCGCGGCCAGGATAATCAGCAATACCACAAAGAAGATCAGTGTGGGATTGGTGATGGGGAAGTATTGTGCCAAATCAATCATGTGCAATGCCGTCATGCCTTGTTGTTATTTGCAGCGGGGAGGACCGTCAGTTGGCCTGCTCGCTGATGAACTTGATGCGTACGAGTCGGATTTCGTCTTCGGTATAGTCGCCGTCGAGCTCGTTGATGGCCTCGTCGATGCTGTCAGTGTCGCTCTCGCGGAAGTATTCGTAGATGTCGTCGATATGGTCTTCGTCGAGCACTTCTTCGAGGAAGTAGTCGATGTTCAGCCGTGTGCCGCTATAGACGATGGCTTCGATTTCGTCGAGCAGCTCGCTGAACTCCAGTCCCTGGGTGTTGGCGATGTCGTCGAGGGCTACCTGCCGGTCGATGCCTTGTATGATTTTTACTTTCAGTATGGATTTCTTGGCGACGGTGCGCACGCGGAATTCCTGTGGCCGCTCGATGTCGTTGGCCTCGCAGTGCTCCTTGATGAGCTTGAGGAATTCGGGCCCGTAGCGCTTTGCCTTTCCTGCTCCCACGCCTTGTATGTTCTGCAGCTCCTCGGTGGTGATGGGGTACATGGTGGCCATCTGGTCGAGCGATACGTCCTGGAAGATGACGTATGGCGGCAGGTTGTGCTTCTGGGCTACGCGCTGGCGCAGGTTGCGGAGCATCTGCAGCAGTTCCGGGTCGAGGGCCGAGGCGGTGCCGTCGTTGTCCATGTCTTCGTAGTCGTTGCTGAACTCGGTGTCTTCCACAATCATGAATGGTGTCGGGTTCTTCATGAAGCGGCGTCCGGCAGCGGTGAGCTTGAGGGTGCCGTAGTTCTCGACGTCCTTCCTCAGATAGCCTGCGATGATGGCTTGGCGGATGACGGGGTTCCAGTGTTTGGGCGGCATGTCTTCGCCTTCGCCGAACTCTTCGAGCTCGTCGTGGTGATGGGAGACGAGGTCGTCGGTAGCGCGTCCCTTGATGAAGTCGATGAGGTAGTCCTGCCGGAAGTTCTCTTTCAGGGCGTTGACGGCGCGCAGCACGACGAGCAGTTCTTTTCCGGCTTCTATGCGTTCGTGCGGATGGAGGCAGTTGTCGCAGTTTTCACAGTTGTCCTTGGGGTATTCCTCTCCGAAGTAGTGGAGGAGCATCTTTCTCCGGCATACGCTCGACTCGGCATAGGCGGCCGTCTCCTGCAGCAGCTGCCGTCCGATGTCCTGCTCAGCGACGGGTTTGCCTTCCATGAATTTCTCCAGCTTCTGCAGGTCTTTATAGGCATAGAAGGCGATGCACTGCCCTTCGCCTCCGTCGCGTCCTGCGCGTCCTGTCTCCTGGTAGTATCCCTCGAGCGATTTCGGAATGTCGTAGTGGATGACGAAGCGCACGTCGGGCTTGTCGATGCCCATGCCGAAGGCGATGGTGGCGACGATGATGTCGATGCGCTCCATGAGGAAGTCGTCCTGGGTCTCGGAGCGTGTGGGCGAGTCCAGTCCTGCGTGGTAGGGTGCGGCCTTGATGTCGTTGGCCAGGAGGATGGCTGCCAGTTCTTCTACCTTTTTCCTTGACAGGCAGTAGATGATGCCGCTCTTTCCGGGGTTCTGCTTGATGAAGCGTATGATCTGCTTGTCGATTTCCGGTGTCTTCTGCCTGACTTCATAGTAGAGGTTCGGGCGGTTGAAGGAGCTTTTGAACTCTATGGCGTCGTTGATGCCGAGGCTTTTCTTGATGTCCGACCGCACCTTGTCGGTAGCTGTCGCCGTGAGTGCGATGACGGGTGCATTGCCGATGGTGTTGATGGTGGGACGGATGTTGCGGTACTCGGGTCGGAAGTCATGTCCCCATTCCGAGATGCAGTGTGCCTCGTCGATGGCATAGAATGATATCTTGATGGTTTTCAGGAAGGCAACGTTCTCCTCCTTGCTGAGCGACTCCGGTGCTACATAGAGCATCTTTGTCTTCCCTTTCTTCACATCTTCCATCACCTGAAGGATTGCCGCGCGGTTGAGTGAGGAGTTGAGATAGTGGGCAACACCACTTTCCTCGCTCATCCCGTTGACGACATCTACCTGGTTCTTCATCAGGGCGATGAGCGGCGATATGATGATGGCTGTGCCCTCCATGATGAGTGATGGCAGCTGATAGCACAGACTCTTTCCGCCTCCTGTCGGCATGAGCACGAATACGTTGTGCCCTTCCAGCAGGGAGCGGATGATTTGTTCTTGTTCGCCTTTGAAGGTGTCAAAGCCGAAGTAGTGTTTCAGGTTCTCACTAAGATTTACGTTTTCGGACATAGTAGGGGCGGTTTTTTTTTGTTGGGGCTATTTGGTGTTCGACTTCTCCAGTTGTGCGGCTGCGTATTCGGGCGTCACGGTGAAGGTCTTCTTTCCACTCGATGGCATCTCGAACATGGCGTCCATCATGACGGTCTCGACGATGGAGCGTAGTCCGCGGGCACCGAGCTTGTATTCCACGGCCTTGTCGACCAGGAAGTCGAGGGTCTCTTCGGGGAAGGTGAGCTTGATGCCATCCATGTGAAACATCTTCTGATACTGCTTCACGATGGAGTTTTTCGGCTCTGTCAGGATGCGGCGCAAGGCGGTGCGGTCGAGTGGGGAGAGATGGGTCAGGATGGGCAGTCGTCCGATGATCTCAGGTATCAGTCCGAAGGACTTCAGGTCCTGCGGCGTGATATATTTCATGAGGTCTTCCTTGTCGATGTGCCTGACGTTCTGCACGGAGTTGTAGCCGACGACATGGGTGTTCATTCGCTGTGCTATCTTCTGCTCGATGCCGTCGAAGGCTCCGCCGCAGATGAACAGGATGTTACGCGTGTCGACATGGATGTAGTCCTGGTCGGGATGCTTGCGGCCACCCTTTGGCGGCACGTTGACGACGGTGCCCTCGAGGAGTTTGAGGAGTCCTTGCTGCACGCCTTCTCCCGATACGTCGCGGGTGATGCTGGGGTTGTCGCTCTTGCGGGCAATCTTGTCTATCTCGTCGATGAAGACGATGCCGCGCTGTGTGGCGTCGAGGTCGTAGTCGGCAACCTGGAGCAAGCGCGACAGGATGCTCTCCACGTCTTCGCCCACGTAGCCGGCTTCGGTGAACACGGTGGCGTCGACAATGGTGAAGGGCACATCGAGCATCTTGGCGATGGTGCGTGCCAAGAGGGTCTTTCCCGTTCCTGTGGAACCCACCATGATGATGTTCGACTTCTCTATCTCTACGTCGTCGGCGTCGGTGGCCTGCTGCAGCCGTTTGTAGTGGTTGTAGACAGCTACCGAGAGGAACCGCTTCGCCTCGTCTTGCCCGATGACATACTGGTCAAGGTATTTCTTGATTTCCTTGGGCTTGGGCACCTTGTCGAATTGTGGGGCTTGCGGAGCACTGCCGGGCTTGGAGGCCTTCTCCGGCGTGGCTATTGACGACTGCTGTACGATCTCGTATGCCTGGCGTGCACAGTCTTCGCAGATGAATCCTGATATGCCGGAGATGAGGAGCCTTACCTCGCGGTCGCTTCTGCCGCAGAAACTACATGCTTTCTTTGTCATTGTTTCTTCTGCAGTACTTGGTCAATCATTCCGTATTCCTTGGCTTCTTCTGCGGTCATCCAGTAGTTGCGGTCGCTGTCGGCCCACACCTTGTCGAAGTCGGTGTGTGAGTGGTTGGAGATGATGGTGTATAGTTCTTTCTTGTATTTCTGTATCTCGCGGGCTTCAATCTCGATGTCTGATGCCTGTCCCTGCACGCCGCCCAGCGGCTGGTGGATCATCACGCGGCTGTGAGGCAGTGCCGACCGCTTGCCCTCCGTTCCGGCCACGAGCAGTACGGCGGCCATCGAGGCGGCCATGCCAGTGCAGATGGTGGCAACGTCGGAAGAGATAAACTGCATCGTGTCGTAGATGCCAAGTCCTGACGTGACGCTTCCGCCCGGCGAGTTGAGGTAGATGGAGATGTCCTTGCCTGGGTCTGTAGAGTCCAGGTAGAGCAGTTGTGCCTGTAGCACGTTGGCTGTATAGTCGTTGATTTCCGTACCGAGGAAGATGATGCGGTCGATCATCAGCCGCGAGAAGACGTCGAGCTGTGTGACGTTCAGCTGGCGTTCCTCCAGAATGTATGGGTTCATGTACTGCGCTTGTGTGCTCATGACGTCGTCAACTACCATCCCGTTGATTCCGAGATGTTTGGTGGCATATTTTCTAAAGTCGTTCATAACGTTGATGGGGTAATTATAATAATATGTATCTACTTTTTTTGTACAATAAGTACCGTTTCTCTTACAAAGATACGACAAAAGTTGCTAACTGCCAAATAATAGACTGTTTTTTTGTTGCGATGAAGTGTTTTTTTTCATCCCGGAGGCATGGGAGAAGCCTTGCTGACATATATAAATAAGGAACAGATGCGTGCGCGCATCTGTTCCTTGTGTTGCTCCGACAGCGGATGTCAGCGAATGTTCTTCCTCCTTCTTGCATTCCCCTGGGAATGCCGGGCTGCCTTCGGATTAGAAGAATTTACCGGTCAGGCGTAGGGTCATCGTGGGATAGACGGTGATCTTTGAGAGGACTTTTACGAGTCCGCCGTCTTCGCCTTCGAAGTTGCTTTCGTCTTGCTTGTCACCCTGCAGGTAGATTTCCGGTTTGCCCCAGAACTGTACGCCCATGTCGAATGAGCAGCCGATGGCATGCTTACGGGGTAAGCCGCGGCCGATACCAAAGCCTACATAGGGGCGGAAGCCTTTCACCTTCACGTCAGCGTCGATATGGCCGTTGACATCGGGCTTGAGGAAGTAGTCGCCCAGCTCGGCGCCGATGAGCAGGTCCGGATCGTTCTGCCAGCGGTTGTACTTGGCTACATCGGCCAGCTGCTCGTCCTTGGTGGTATAGACGTTGATGATGTCTGACGGTCCGAAGTAGGCACCGACAGTCAGGTGGAAGGGCGTCTTCTTGCCGGGGTAGAGGTCGAAGAGTACGTGTCCGGTAGTATTGTTCAGTTTTCCTTCTACGTCAACCTGCGAGGGGATTTTGACTTCAGGCGGCGTGGCAGTGGGGTTGGTGGCCATGTACCACAAACGCCAGGTGTCGTACTGTCTCTGCAGTTCAGTGTCGTTGTTGATGTCAATGTCGGTGGCATACTTGATGGCGGGCATAATGTCCACACCTGCTCGCACACCGACATAGCTGGTGATGTTGGTTGACAGGTCGATGGTGATACCCGTTGTTCCTATGCCTACGCTTGCACCAAGATGGTTGAACACATTCTTGTCGCTCTGGGCCATGGCGCTTGCCGATGATAAGATGGCGGCGGTGACGAGAATAAACAATTTTTTCATAAGTTCTAAGTTTTTTGGATGGTTTAACAATTCCGCCTGCAAAAATAAGAATAATTAAATGAATAACCAAATAAATACAAAGAAAAAGGAGGCACTGGCCTCCTTTTTCTTGTTTTTAATGTCTGATACTGTTAGAATTCTGCATTTTTCGGTGTCCGCGGGAAGGGTATGACGTCGCGGATGTTCTGCATGCCGGTGACGAAGAGGATGAGACGCTCGAAGCCCAGGCCGAAGCCGGCATGGGGGCAGCTGCCCCAGCGACGGGTGTCGATATACCACCACAGGTGGGTCATGTCCATCTGTCGGCGGTTGATCTCGCTCATCAGTTTGTCGTAGCTCTCTTCACGGACGGAGCCGCCGATGATCTCGCCAATCTGCGGGAACAGTACGTCGGTGCCCTGCATGGTGGGCTTGGGGGCTACGGCACCCTTGTAGCCGATGGAGCCGCCGTCGGCCGTCTCTTCGTTCTGCTTCATATAGAACGACTTGAACTCACGTGGATAGTCAGTCATGATGACGGGCTTCTTGAAGTGTTCCTCGACGAGGTAGCGCTCGTGCTCGGAGGCCAGGTCGTCGCCCCAGTTGCAGGGGAATTCGAACTTATGGCCGTTCTTCACGGCTTCCTGCAGGATGTTGATGCCTTCCGTGTAGGGCAGTCGTACGAAGGTCTCCTTCAGCACGCCCTGGAGGCGTTCGAGGAGGGTCTTGTCGATCATCTTGTTGAGGAATTCGAGGTCGTCCTTGCAGTGGTCGAGAGCCCATTGCACGCAGTACTTGATGAAGTCTTCTTCGAGGTCCATCAGTTCTTCCTGATTGAGGAAGGCTACTTCCGGCTCTACCATCCAGAACTCTGCGAGGTGGCGCGGGGTGTTGGAATTCTCTGCGCGGAAGGTGGGTCCGAAGGTGTAGATGGCGCCGAGTGCCGTTGCGCCGAGTTCGCCTTCCAGCTGTCCGCTGACGGTGAGCGAGGTCTGCTGTCCGAAGAAGTCGTCGTCGTAGATGATCTTGCCGTTTTCGTCCTTCTTCAGGTCGTAGAGGTTCTTCGTGGTCACCTGGAACATGTTGCCTGCGCCTTCGCAGTCGCTGGCCGTGATGAGGGGCGTGTGGAAGTAGAAGAATCCGTGCTCATGGAAGTAGGTGTGGATGGCCATGGCCATGTTGTGGCGTATGCGCATGACGGCTCCGAAGGTGTTGGTGCGCAGTCGCATGTGGGCATTCTTACGCATCTGTTCGAACGACTGTCCTTTCTTCTGCATGGGATAGTCGTTGCCGCAGAGTCCGTAGACGATGATTTTCTCGCATTGGATTTCTGAGGGCTGTCCGGCAGCGGGGCTTTCGACGAGTGTCCCTTCGACGCCGATGCAGGCGCCGGTGGTGACCTGTTTTAGTGTATCCTCTTCAAATTTCGTCGGATCGACGACGATCTGCACGTTTTTAATCGTTGAACCGTCGTTCAGTGCGATGAAGTCGACGGCCTTGCTGCTGCGGTGCGTGCGCACCCAGCCTTTGACGCATATTTCTTTGCCGTAATCTGTGCATGAGAGTGCATCAATAACTTTTGTACGTTTCATTCCTGGTTTATGAATTATCGGTTGTCAAATGTTTCTTGTTTACTCGAAGGCTCCCATGCGCAGCATTTCCACTTCCTTCTCGGTGAGGAAGCGCCAGTCGCCTCGGCGCAGTGCCTTCTTGGTGAGTCCGGCAAACTGCACACGGTCGAGTTTCATCACGCGGTAGCCGAGGTGTTCGAAGATGCGTCGTACGATGCGGTTCTTTCCCGAGTGGATCTCGATGCCTACCTGGCTCTTGTCATGCTCATCGGGATATTCGATGGCGTCGGCATGGATTTCTCCGTCTTCGAGTTCGATGCCTTCGGCAATCTGCTGCATGTCGTGGGCGGTGACGTTCTTGTCGAGGAAGACGTGGTATACCTTCTTCTTCAGGAAACTCGGGTGGGTGAGTTTCGAGGCAAGGTCGCCGTCGTTGGTGAGCAGCAGCACGCCGGTGGTGTTCCGGTCGAGGCGTCCGACGGGGTAGATGCGCTCTGGGCAGACGTCTTTGACAAGGTCCATGACGGTCTTGCGCTGTTGCGGGTCGTCGCTGGTGGTGACGTAGTCCTTCGGCTTGTTCAGCAGCACATACACTTTCTTCTCGAGTGTGACGGTGCGTCCGCCAAAGGTGACGACGTCTGTCCTGAGTATTTTCGTGCCGAGTTCCTTGACTACTTCTCCGTTGACGGTGACATTTCCTGCCTGTATGTATTCGTCGGCTTCCCTGCGGCTGCAAACTCCTGCGTTGGCCAGGAATTTGTTCAGACGGACGGGTGCTGTCATGTCGATGTCTTCTTCTTTATAGTCGATGCGCTGTTTCAGGTTGGGCTTGCTGTGGGGGGCTGCTCCTATCTGACGCTGACGTGGCTGGAATCCTCCCTGTGTGCGTGGCTTGTATCCGCCTTCAGTACCTTGGTTGAAACGCGGGCGGTAGGGGCGCTGTGGCTGGTATCCGCCTTCCTCGCCTTGGTTGTAGCGCGGGCGGTAGGGACGCTGCGGCTGGTATCCGCCTTCCTCGCCTTGGTTGTAGCGCGGGCGGTAGGGGCGCTGTGGCTGGTATCCGCCTTCCTCGCCTTGGTTGTAGCGCGGGCGGTAGGGGCGCTGCGGCTGGTATCCGCCTTCCTCGCCTTGGTTGTAGCGTGGGCGGTAGGGGCGCTGCGGCTGGTATCCGCCTTCCTCGCCTTGGTTGTAGCGCGGGCGGTAGCCTCCTTGCTGCTGTCGCGGCTGGTATCCGCCTTCGCCTTGGTTGGCATTGAAGCGTGGGCGGTAGGGCCGCTGTGGTGTTCCGTTACTTTGCAGGCCTGTACCGAAGCCTTCGGGGCGGAAGCCGGCATCGTCGGTCCTTCCGTGTTCGCTGCTGTAGGCGTGCTGTGAGTGGATACGTGGACGCTGCGGGCGTCCGTTGGGGCGCTGTGAGCCTGAATAGTTTTCTGTTGGCTTTTCTGCGTTTTCACGGTTAGTGGCCTCTTGGCCTACTTGTTCCTGATTGTTTTTTTCTAACTCGTCCATAATGAATGATGTGTTTTTTGAATTGTTGTTGCCTCACGGCTGTTTTCATTTGTTATCTCTCTTTTTTGTTTACATTCCTGTGTAGGTGTCTGGGGTGATGTGGCGCAGCTCCTCTTTGATGGAGTCTGTCACGTTGAGGGTGTCGATAAACTCGCTGATGAGGTCGGCCGTCATCTTCCTGTTGGTGCGTGTCAGCGCCTTCAAGGCTTCGTAGGGGTGGGGGTATCCTTCGCGCCGGAGGATGGTCTGGATGCCTTCGGCAACGACGGCCCATGTGTTTTCCAGGTCTGCCTGCAGTTTGTCCTCGTTCAGGATGAGCTTGCGCAGTCCTTTGAGGGTGCTCTGTACGGCTATGGCGGCGTGGGCGAAGGGAACGCCGACGTTACGCAGCACGGTGGAGTCGGTCAGGTCGCGTTGCAGGCGGCTGACGGGCAGTTTCTGTGCCAAGAAGGTGAGCACGGCATTGGCCATTCCGAGGTTTCCCTCAGAGTTTTCGAAGTCGATGGGGTTGACCTTGTGCGGCATGGCGCTCGACCCTACTTCCCCTGCTTTTATCTGCTGTTTGAAATAGTCCATCGAGATGTACATCCAGAAGTCACGGTCCATGTCGATGATGATGGTGTTGATACGGCGCATGGCATCGAAGATGGCTGCCAGCCAGTCGTAGTTGGAGATCTGTGTGGTCCATTGCTCGCGTTCCAGTCCGAGCCGCTCCTCAACGAAGCTGTTTCCGAATTCCCGCCAGTCGTATTGCGGATAGGCTACGTGGTGGGCGTTGAAGTTTCCGGTGGCTCCTCCGAACTTGGCCGTCACGGGCGTGTCTTTCAGTGCGCGCAGCTGTTCTTCCAGGCGGTAGACATACACCATCACCTCTTTGCCTAGCCGTGTCGGTGAGGCCGGCTGTCCGTGGGTCTTTGCCAGCATCGGCACATTCTTCCATGCCTCGGCATAGTCGTTCAGCTGTTCTACGAGCTCTTCTACCATCGGATAGTATACGTTCTCCAATGCTTCCTTTACGGATAGGGGAACGCTGGTGTTGTTGATATCCTGGGATGTCAGTCCGAAATGGATGAACTCCTTGTAGCTGTCGAGTCCTCCGATGCCATCGAACTGCTCTTTGAGGAAATACTCCACGGCCTTGACATCGTGGTTAGTGATGCCCTCGATATCCTTGATGCGTTGGGCGTCCTTCTCCGTAAACGACCCGTATATGCTGCGAAGTCTGGGGAACAGTGTCTTGTCGAAGCTTTCGAGTTGGGGCAAAGGCAGTTCACAGAGGGCGATGAAATATTCCACTTCAACCCTCACACGGTATCTGATAAGTGCAAATTCCGAGAAGTAGTCTGCCAGAGGTTCTGTCTTTCCTCTATAACGCCCGTCGACGGGTGATATAGCGGTGAGTAAATCAAGTTTCATTCTCTAATTATCCTAATACGTATTATATGGACTGCAAAGGTACGAAGATTTTTGTGAAATACGTTGCTGTTAGTGATAATTTTATCATTTTTTTGTAAAAAAAGAAATCCTCCCGAAAGTAACGACCGAAGTCAAAACAATCGGGAGGAAACACCCCTGTGGGCGTTGACGGATTCGAACCGCCGACCCTCTGCTTGTAAGGCAGATGCTCTAAACCAGCTGAGCTAAACGCCCTTGCTTTTTGAAAGCGGGTGCAAAGTTATGAACTTTTTCTGAAATACCATCATCTTTTCCGGGATTTTTTAATTACTCCCCTACTTTTTAACCTTTTTTAGCCATTCTTCTATCGATACTTCCTATCAGAGATACCAAGGCTCCACGTTTGGAATGCCAAAAATGATATATGCTGGAAAAGCTGTCCTACGCGTTACATGGTCTGCCCTCGCTGCTCCGTCCGTTGACTTCGTCTTCGTCCGTCACGACTCGGCATACTTCATGCAAGCATGGTCTGCCCTCGCTGCTCCGTCCGTTTGCGAACTTGCCGCCACCAAGTTCGTCCACCGTGCTGTTGAGGACGGCATTGGCAGCAATCTGTCCTGCCTTGCTGTTATTACCTGATTACAGCTTTTCTGTTGCATACAAAGACACCTTTAGGTGGAAGAACCTCTAACCGGCGTCCATGAAGGTCAAAGATTTGATTTGACAGAGGAATGTCGGGGTGATATGGTGAGTTGACATTTGTCAGTAACGTCTCTATTCGTTGCCGATAGACTTCCTTGCTGGCTGCCAGATACAGCGTTCCTTCTGAAATGACCAATCCGGCACAGCCAATGTCAGGATTATCGCTGATGAGGGCAGTCCAATGCCGCCCATAGTCTGTGCTCATGTATAAGGAGGTGGATGAAGTCTGCTTCCCTGGATTAAAAACCAGTGTGAAAACGACTCCCGGGTGAGTTTCGTCGAATATGATTGGTGCCAACGAAGGAAAATTGAATACATTGAGATTGGCTTCGAGAGTCAATTCCCAATTCTCTCCGTCGTCATCTGTCAGGAAGACCCCTTTATCTGTTCCTACCAACAATAATCCTTTGTCATCAGGACAGAATCCTACCGTATAGACCTCACTTGGCTGACGCGATGCTATGCCCGGAGACAAGAGCCTCACCGTAGAGAAATTATCGTTTGTGTAGTAAACTTTGCTAAACACCATATCAAACCCTGACACTCTCCAGAAAGCACACCCCCTCCCGCCTTCACTCACGGAGAACGATGGAATACCTTCCAGGTTTATTTCTGACGCATCGGACTCATTCGTCGGTGACAAGGCCGTCCATGATGCTCCCATGTCACCGGAATAATGCCAGGAGTAACGATTGCCACCGATATAGCTGGCACCCATATAGATTGCTGCTGGTTCAGAAGGATCCTGTGTGATATTCAAGAAGATGTCAGACCTGGCACGCTCGTCTCTCTCTGATGGCATGCACATGGTATAGGTACGTCCATAGTCTGTACTGCGATACACCTTTTCTACCATATTATCCAACTGTGTGAAAAGAATGTTGTTTTTGTCTTTTGCCAGTTGACGAATAGGCACTCCCTCCAGCGCATAGTGCTGCCAACGCCCCTCTTTGAGGTCTTGAAAAAAAATACCCTCTTGCGTGCCGACAAACAAGCTGTCACCTTCTATCGTCAGAGTCCTGCCACTGATCACGACCTGGTCTTCCTGCATGCTATTGTAATCAGCCCATCCCAGCGGTTCGAAACCTGCTACCTGGGCATATGCCTGTGCTGTTGTCAGCAGGGCATAGAATATTGCGATAATTGCTTTCATAACGATTTATGTGTCATAGTGTTATTGTCAGATTCGTTCCTTTTTTAGCTTCCGTAAATCCCTTTATCTCCACCGTTACGGCCTCCTGATGGTTGGTGACGGGTAGCCAATAGAGGTTGACGCTGCCGTCTGTATTCAGCTTTATCTGTGCTTGCACATGGAAGGCAGTAAGAAAAGAAATGAGGAGGAATAATAGTTTTTTCATCAGTTAAAAGAAAATAAGAGTTCAAGGTTTTAAGTTATGCTTTCTTTTTGCAAATTTAAGAAAGAAAACCGAGAAGAGGAAATGTGCGTTTTTTTTTTAACGTTTTTTATCCTTTATTCGAGGTGTATGTTGTGAAAGGTGTATAGAGTACCTTTGAATAAGGTACTTCCGTTGACTGCGTCGACCTCTATCGCGACTCGTCCATTTAAACAAGTTTATGGCTCTCGCTGCTCTATCGGTTCGGGAATGAAAAGAAAAACAAGTTTTCCTTTTGCATTTCGCTCACTTATTTGTACCTTTGCAGGCGAAAAGTAATCGAAAAGTATATATATTAAGTATAAAGAATGGAAAAAGTAGTTAGCGGCATCCGTCCCACCGGCAACCTGCATCTGGGTAACTATTTCGGAGCTGTGAAGAGTTTCGTGAAAATGCAGGACGAGTATCAGAGCATGTTTTTTATTGCCGACTGGCATTCCCTGACCACACACCCTAAGCCCGAGGATATCCAGCAGAGTGCCCGTACAATCCTGGCGGAATACCTGGCCTGCGGCATCGACCCGAAGAAGGCTCCCATCTATGTGCAGAGTGACGTGCCGGAGACCATAGAGCTTTATCTGTATCTGAACATGAATACCTATATCGGTGAGCTTGGTCGTGTGACCACATTCAAGGAGAAGGCTCGCCAGCAGCCCGACAATGTCAATGCCGGTCTGTTTACCTATCCCACGCTGATGGCTGCCGACATTCTGCAGCATCGTGCCGTGAAGGTGCCCGTAGGCAAGGATCAGGAGCAGAATATGGAGATGGCTCGCAAGTGTGCCCGCCGCTTCAATAATATCTATGGTGTGGACTTCTTCCCCGAGCCTCAGAATTTCTATTTCAATGCCCAGGCCCTGAAGGTTCCCGGTCTCGATGGTTCCGGAAAGATGGGCAAGAGTGAGGGCAACTGTATCTACCTTCGCGATGACGACAAGACGATTACGAAGAAAGTGATGCGCGCCGTTACCGATAATGGTCCGCAGACGCCTAACAGCCCGCGTCCGGAGGTTATCGAGAACCTGTTCACGTTCCTTCGCATCTGCTCTACGCCTGATACCTATCAGTATTTCGATGAGAAGTGGAACGACTGCACGCTGCGTTATGGCGACCTGAAGAAGCAGATTGCTCAGGACCTCTGTGCCGTGGTGGCTCCTATTCGGGAGCGTATTGAGGAGTACTCCTCTAATACCGACCTTCTCGACCGTATCGCCCGCGAGGGTGCTGAGGTGGCACGTGCCAGTGCATCGGCTACGCTGCGTGAGGTGCGTCGGATTATCGGCTTCCGCGTGTAGTGTGTTGCCGTCAGAGATTATTCAGATATCCGTGAATCCCTAAAGAAACTTGTTTATGACGATAACAGAGAAAGACAAAGACCTGATGCGGGAGGCTATCCGCCTCTCCGAGGAGAGTGTGATGAATGGTGGCGGCCCGTTCGGAGCCGTCATTGCCAAGGATGGCAAGGTGGTTGCCGGAGCCTCCAACTCCGTTACCTTGCAGAACGACCCTACGGCGCATGCTGAGGTGTCCTGCATCCGTGAGGCCTGCCGCCAGCTGGGCACCTTCGACCTGAGTGGTTGCACGATCTACACTTCGTGTGAGCCCTGTCCGATGTGTCTCGGTGCCATCTACTGGGCTCACCTTGATGCCATCTTCTACGCCAACAATCGTAAGGATGCTGCCGATATCAACTTCGATGACGATTTTATCTATCGTGAGTTGGAGAAGCCGATGAGCGAGCGCACGGTGCCTATCCATCCCTTGTTGCGTGAGGAGGCCTTGCGTGTGTTCCGCCTATGGGACAGCAAGACAGACAAGACGGAATACTAAGAAGATCCACTCTTATAGTCGTATTTGCCCTCTTGTGGCACTCACGACTATTGACATGTAAGAACTCTACGGATTTCATAGAAAAGCCCTTGCAGCAATGGTGCAAGGGCTTTTTCGTTTTTCTTACTTCAATTGCTTCACCGGGAATGTGAAGTAGGTGTCGGGGAAGGGCTCGTCGCGCAGGGTGAAGTGCCACCATTCCGAGCTGAGAGGGTTGAAGCCTCCAGCCATCATGGCGCGTCGCAGGATCATGCGATGCTCGAATTGCTCTCGCGTGATGCTGCGTCCTGTGGGACTCTTGCTGTTGTCGCCCGTATACTCGCCCGTCTCGGGATTGCCGCAGAAGTCGGGATGGCTCTCGGGTCCGAACCAGTCGAAGGTGCCGCCCATGTCGAGTTCTTTCTCGCTCTGCATGTCGAAGAGTGTCAGGTCGACGGTGCTTCCGCGTGTGTGTCCGCTCTTCTCGTAGATGTATTCTTGCTCGAAGAGAACGCTCTTGTCGAGGTCGGGATAGAAATATTCCTTCATCTTCGTGTCGCTGATGTCCTGAGCCCAGCGCACGAAATGGTCTACACCCTTCTGGGGGCGGTAGGCGTCATAGATTTTCAGGCGGTAGCCCTGTGCCATGACGGCGTCGCTGACGGTCTTCAGGGCTGCTGCTGCCTGCTTGGTGAGCAGTGCCGTCGGCTCCTCGTAGCCGTCGATGCGGGTCCCTACGAAGTTATAGGTACCGAAATAGCGTATCTCCAGGATGGCATCGGGCACGGCATCTGTCAGCGTTACGAACATGCTGCTGTCGTCGGTAGGACTGACGTTGTCTTGCTCGTCGTCGTTGCAACAGGTGATGATGCATGCGCTGCAGATGATAAAGAGGAAAGCGGCCAGCGTCCAAAGTTTCTTTTGTCTCATATGTCTACGTGGTTTATTCGTTCAGGAAAAGGAACGTTTCGGGTTTCACCCTATAGTCCTTGCCGTTGAACACCATCTCGACGACTGCCGTGTTGCGTGGACCCACACGGGTGGGACTGTGGTGGGTGTGGAAGACGTAGCACAGCTTGCCGTCCTTGTCGGTAAAGATGTCGCCATGGCCGGTGCCCTTCAGTCCGATGTTCTTTCGGCTGATGATGGGGTTTCCTGCGAACTTGGTCCATGGGCCGAGTGGTGACTTGGCTGTTGCGTAGCCTACGGCATAGTCGGGATTGCGGAAGTCGTTGCAGGAATAGAACAGGTAGTAGGTGGCCTCCTTCTTTGTTCCCTGCTTGACGACGGTAGGTCCTTCCGTGACGGTCCATTCTGCTTTCCATGTGTCTTCCCATGTCATCGTGTCGGCGGCGATGCACTCGCGGGCTGTCTTTTCCTTCATCGACTGGAGGTCTTTGTTGAGTTCAGCCACATAGATGCGGTTGCCGTTGATGAGCCGTACGTGATAGAGGTAGGCTTTGCCGTTGTCGTCGAAGAATACGAAGGGGTCTATCTGCTTCATTGTTGCCGGCAGGTGTTCTTTGACCTCTTGCCGGAAGGGTCCGAGTGGTGAGTCGCTCTCGGCGATGGCTATCTGTTCGTTGGCGGTATAGGCCATGTAGTATTTGCCGTTGCGTTTGAAGACCTGTGGTGCCCAGAATCCTTTTGTTCCCCATGCGTCACCGATGTACAGGGCGTGTCCTTTTGTGGCTCCGACGGGTCCCTGCCAGTGCTCCATGTCGGTGGAGGTGTAGACGAGGATGCCTTTGGCCGATGAGGTGCCGTAGAGGTAGTATGTGCCGTCTTCGAGGAAGATGGTGGGGTCGGCCAGGGTGATGTTGCCTACGTCGGGTCGTTCGCTGACGGTTGAAGGTTCTTGATGGGCGATGTGGGGCCATCCGTCAATCCATTCCACGTGGTCCATGTAGACCAGTCGTCCTGACTTGGGGTTGGCGCGTGAGAAGCCGTGGTAGATGATCCAGTCTTGCCCGCGGTTGTCGGTGATGAATTCTGCGTTGTGGCCTGGTCCTACGACATCGTCGGAGCCATGGAGGATAACCTCGTAGTGGTTGTCCATGAGTGAGCGGCCTTCCTTGTCGACATAGGGTCCGAAGAGGTTCTCCGAGCGTCCTACGGTGACGCGGTAGGTCGACTTTTCGCCTTCGCAGCATGTGCCGGCCGAGCCGAAGAGGTAGTAGTAGTGTCCTTGCTTATGGATATAGGTGCCCTCCATGAATGTCCCTGCTATCTGTCGTTTCTGAGCTCCTGGTTTTACGGAGAGTCCGTCGTCGGAAAGTTCTATGCCGTAGATGCCTCTGAATGAGCCCCAGAAGAGATATTTGTGTCCGTCTTCCTCGATATAGAAGCCGTCGATGGAGTTCTGTACGCCAATGTCCTTGCTGATGAACAGCGGTCCGTGGTCGGTGAAGGGTCCTTCGGGCTTGTCGGCTGTTGCCACTCCTATGCCGCATGTCCATTCGCCGCCCCATTCCGACTTGGCATAGTAGAGTACGTATTTGCCTGCGATGCGGTTGATGTCAGGTGCCCAGAGGTTGCCTTTGGGGTTCCATTGCGGGCGGCTGTCGCGCGTGAAGGCTGTCCCTACGAAGTCCCAGTCGACAAGGTTTTTCGAGCGGTAGATGGGCAGGTGCCTGATGTTCTCGGTTGCATAGAGGTAGTAGTAGCCGTCGTCAGCCTTGATGACGGTAGGGTCGGGGAGGCTGCGCGGGATGATGGGGTTACGATACTCGCCGGCAGGTTGCTGGGCATGCACCGCCATGGTGCAGCATGTCAGAAGGGATAGCAGCAGGTGTCTCATACTCGTTACTTTTACAATATTATTATTAGGGGTGATGAGGTGTTAGTGTTCAGGCTACATCACGCCGATCCATCGCAGCACGTCGTTGAGGTTGGCGACGATGAGCAGTAGGATGACGATGCCGAAGCCTACGTATTCGGCCTTGACCATGAAGTCGTCGGAGGGTTTGCGTCCGGTGATCATCTCGTAGATGAGGAACAGCACGTGTCCGCCGTCGAGTGCCGGTATGGGCAGGATGTTCATGAAGGCGAGGATGATGCTCAGGAAGGCTGTCATCAGCCAGAAGGCGTGCCAGTCCCATGTGGCAGGGAACAGGTTTCCGATGGTTCCGAATCCTCCCAGCGACTTTGCTCCGCTCTTGGTGAATACGTATTTCATGTCGCTGACGTATCCGCCGAGTACGTGCCATCCGTACTTCACTCCTGCGGGGAAGCTCTCGAAGAAGCTGTAGCTGACGTGTGTCTCTGTGTAGTCTTCGATGATATTGCGGGGCATGAATCCGATTTTCATGTCCTCTGTCAGTGTGATGGATGCCGGGAAGGTGATGGTGTCGGCGGCATTGTAGCGCTCATAGGCCAGTGTGACCTGTCGGAGTGAGAGGCTGTCGGCCGATGTCTTGGCATCTACGAGGGCATCGCTGAGTCGCCCGAGCTGGTCGGTGAGTTCGTTGAACGAGTCGACGTTCTTCCCGTTGATGGCAACGATCTTGTCGCCTTTCTGCATGCCTGACGCTGCTGCGGGGCTGTCGGTCAGGATGCTGTCGACGACGGCTGGTACGAGTGGTGCCACGAAGCGAGGTGTCGACTGTAGCATGTCGAGCAGGTTCAGGTTGCCGGGCATGGCGATGGTCTTCTCCGTGCCGTTGCGCATGACGGTTGCTTCGCGGGCTTTCGACAGGTCGCGGTAAACGTCACCCGTGAATGCTTTGAAGGTGCCGCGGTCGGTGCCGAGGAGGATGTCTCCATCTTCAAATCCCAGCGCCTTGGCTTCCTGGCTGAACTTCATTCCGAGTGTCATGTCCTTGGTGGGCACATAGGTTTCGCCCCATGTGAAGAGCACCATGGCATAGATGAACAGGGCGAGGAGGAAGTTCACGAGCACGCCGCCGATCATGATGAGCAGGCGTTGCCATGCGGGCTTGGTCCGGAACTCCCAGGGCTGCTCGGGCTGTTTCATCTGGTCGGTGTCGAACGACTCGTCGATCATTCCGGCAATCTTGCAGTAGCCGCCCAACGGTAGCCATCCGATGCCGTATTGGGTATCGCTTTTCTTGGGTTTCCACTTCAGCAGCGAACCGTCCCATTTGCCGATTCCTGCATCGAAAAACATGTAGAACTTCTCAACGCGTACGCCGAAGAGCTTTGAGAAAAAGAAGTGACCACCCTCGTGCAGTAGCACAAGAAGAGAGATGGCCAGAAGGAACTGTAACAGTTTAATCAAAAATATTTCCATAACTGTCTGCAAAGGTCTGCATTTTTTTGCAGATAGCCAAATCTCAGTATGTGAATTTAAGTCTTTTTTATGTTTCCTGTTGTGTTAAAGATGGTAAATCATTTGTGGGATAGTGGAATAACCCTTATCTTTGCACACAGACAAGGACTAACTGTTATCAATTATCGTTATGAAGAAGATTTTGACATTTCTGCCGGCTTTGCTGTTCTGCATGATGGCCGGTGCTCAGAACATTGACAAGCTCTATGAGGAGGGTAAGGCCCTCTACGATGCCAAGAGCTACAAGGCTGCTGTGGCCAAGCTGAAGCCTGCTGCCGAGCAGGGCCATAAGAAGGCACAGTATCGGCTGGGTCGCTGCTATGACAAGGGTTATGGCGTGACAGAGAATGACAAACAGGCATTCTCGTGGTACAGCAAGGCTGCCGAGCAGGGTCATGCCAAGGCTCAGTATCAGTTGGGCAAGTGCTATAAGAACGGCGAGGGAACGGCCAAAGATATCAAGAAGGCGGTAGTCTGCTTTGCCAAGGCTGCCAAGCAGGGCAATGGCGATGCGCAGCTGGCCTTGGGCAAGTGCTATATGAAAGGTACGGGCGTTGAGGCTGACCAGGCGATAGCCAAGACCTGGTTTCTGAAAGCCGTTAAGAATGCGAAAGACGGCAGTGAGGTCTTGGCCAAGCTCAAGGAAGATGCTGCCGATGGTGACACTGACGCCAGGAAGATCCTGAAGATTGTCGGCAAGTAGTCGGTAATAACGTTAAAAGGGTCCGCTGTTTCTGCAGCGGACCCTTTTTGTGTATATGATGCTGAATAGCCGTATGGCTTGTCAGGCCTTGAGCAGGTCTGTGGCTATGCGGCGCGCTTCGTGGTCGGTCTGGAAATAGGTGTCGAGGGTGGGGCTGCTGTCGAAGGTTGCTTGCTGCATGGTCTTCTCGATGACGGCAGCCATCTGCGGGAAGGAGCATCGGTCCTGTCGGAATGCCAGGTTCACGACTTCGTTGGCCGCATTGAGGATGCATGGCATGTTTCCTCCCTGTCGCATGGCCTCGTAGGCCAGTTGCAGGCATCTGAACTTCTTGGTGTCGGGCTCGAAGAACTCCAGCGGCTGACGGAACAGGTCGAGGCGCTCGCTCGTGAGTGACAGCCGCTCGGGGAATGAGAACGCATACTGTATGGGTAGCCGCATGTCGGGAATGCCCAGCTGTGCCTTCACGGCTCCGTCGCGGTATTGCACGGCGGAGTGGACGATGCTCTGCGGGTGGATCAGTACCTGTATCTTCTCAACGGGCACGCCGAAGAGCCACTTGGCCTCTATGACCTCGAAGCCTTTGTTCATCAGCGTGGCTGAGTCGATGGTGATCTTCGCGCCCATGTCCCATGTGGGGTGGCGTAGGGCATCGGCAGCGGTCACCGTCGCTATCTGCTCGCTTGTCATCTTTCGGAAGGGTCCTCCCGAGCAGGTGAGCAGGATCTTCTCTATTTCGTTGGCATCTTCGCCCACCAGGCTCTGGAAGATGGCGGAGTGTTCGCTGTCGACGGGAAGGATGGGTGCGTGGTTCTCGGCTGAGAGCTGGCAGATGAGTTCTCCCGCCACGACGAGCGTCTCCTTGTTGGCCAGGCATATCTTCTTGCGGGCCTTGATGGCACGTACGGTGGGTGCCAGTCCTGCAAAGCCTACCATGGATGCGAGCACCATGTCGATGGGTTCGGCTTCTACGATTTCTTCGATGGCTTTGGCTCCTGCATAGACCTTGACGTCAGGCTCGTCGGCGAGCAGCTGCTTCAGGGGTTCGTAGCAGTCCTCATCGGCAATGACGACGGCAGCAGGATGATATTGGCGTGCCTGTTGTGCCAGCAGTTCGTAGTGGCGATGGGCTGTCAGGGCATAGACCTCGAAGCGGTCGGGGTGTTGGCTGACGACGTCGAGCGCCTGTGTGCCGATGGAGCCTGTGGAGCCCAGGATGCATATCTGTTGTTTCTTCATTGTATCTTTTTTTACTCGTCAACTTGTCAGCTGGCAACTCTTCAGCTTAAAAGACGTTGAGCAGCCCTTCTGGCAGTGCAATGGTGATGGTGTGTGCATGCATGTCGACGGCCTCGATGAGTTCGTCGGAGGCGGGGATGAGGACTTCCTTCCCGTCGGGTGTGACGGTTTCGAACAAGATGTTGACGGTGCTGTCGTCGACGGCTTGTATCGTCCCTACGTGATGCCCGTCATGGCTGTCGACAATGGTGAACCCGATGATTTGCGACCATGACAGTTCGTCTTCGCCCGCTTCTGCCTTCGAGCGTTCGAAGAACACGTTGCAATGGGTGAGCTCGCGGGCCTGTTCCTGAGAGTCGATGCCGCAGAATTTCACTTGTGCCGTGGTATCGCTGCGGAAGCGGTATTCCTCGATGAAGAAGGGGACGAGGATGCCGTCGACCTCGATGACGAGGTAGTCGGCGTCGAGTCGGTCGAAGATGTCGTCGTCGAAGTGGAACAGCACTTCTCCTTTGATGCCGTGTGGCTTGCCGATGCGCCCGATGGGGAAAACGTCTTCCTGTCTGATCATGTCGGTATTCTCTCTATCTTTGCCCCGATGGCGTTGAGTCGCTGTTCGATGTTCTCGTAGCCACGGTCTATCTGTGCGATGTTTGCGATGCGGCTGGTGCCTTCTGCTGACAGGGCGGCAATGAGCAGTGCGATGCCGGCACGGATGTCAGGACTCGACATGCGGCCTGCCCTGAGTGTCAGCTTGCGGTCGTGACCGATGACGACGGCGCGGTGCGGGTCGCAGAGGATGATCTGTGCACCCATGTCGATGAGTTTGTCGACGAAGAACAGGCGGCTCTCGAACATTTTCTGATGAATCAGTACCGACCCTTCGGCCTGTGTGGCTACGACGAGGAGTACCGACAGCAGGTCGGGTGTGAGTCCCGGCCATGGTGCGTCGGCTATCGTCATGATGGTGCCGTCGATGAACGACTCTATGCGGTAGTGCTCCTGACGTGGGATGAACAGGTCGTCGCCGTCGGCCTCGACGGTGATGCCCATACGCCTGAAGGTGTCGGGGATGATGCCGAGGTTGCGCAGTGAGACGTCTTTGATGCGTACGCCGTTGCCTACCATTGCTGCCATGCCGATGAATGAGCCTACCTCGATCATGTCGGGCAGCAGGCGGTGGCTGGTGCCGTGTAGCTCGCCCACGCCATGGATGGTGAGCAGGTTCGAACCGATGCCTTCTATCTGTGCGCCCATCTGGCAGAGCATCCGGCAGAGTTGCTGCACGTATGGCTCGCAGGCGGCATTATAGATGGTGGTGGTTCCTGTTGCCATGACGGCAGCCATGATGATGTTGGCCGTGCCTGTGACGGAGGCTTCGTCGAGCAGCATATAGCAGCCCTGCAGATGGTCGGCCTTGATGTCGTAGACGTTGCGGTCGGCCATCTTGACGAATTCCGCGCCCAGGTGTTTGAAGCCGAGGAAGTGGGTGTCGAGGCGGCGCCGTCCGATCTTGTCGCCTCCCGGCTGTGCCACTACGGCGTGGCCGAAGCGTCCGAGCAGTGCTCCTATCATCATGATGGAGCCGCGCAGCTCAGAGCATTTCCTGACGAAGTCGTCGCTCTCCAGGAATGCCAGGTTCAGGGCGTCGGCCTGATAGGAGAAGGTGTCGTTGCCCAGGCTGACGACCTTCACGCCGATATCCTTCATGAGTCGGTTGAGGTTGCGCACGTCGAGGATGTCGGGCACATTGCTGATGGTCACCACGTCGCTGGTGAGCAAGGTGGCACAGATCACCTGCAAGGCCTCGTTTTTGGCGCCTTGTGGCTTGATAGTGCCGCTCAGCAGGCGGCCTCCTTCAATGACAAATGATTCCATGTCGGCAGTGGGGTGTTGGCGTTATTTCTTCTTTCGCTTATGCTCCGGTTCGGGACTGATGTCCACCTTTTCGAACTTGAAGTTGCTCAGGTCCAGCTGGATGCGCCCGTTGGTGTAGCGTGCCAGGTCGTCGACCACCTTCTCGTCGGCCGACGAGGTGTGGCCCCATAGTACGAGGCATCGCTTCATCTGGTTTGCCGTATAGGCAATGAGGCGGTCCAGTTCCGGTCCCTCGTCCATGACCATCAGCCTGTCGAAGAGTTCGAAGAGCAGCTTGCCGTAGTGGCGCACGGGGATGTCGCTCATGGGATACTCTATCGGCTCGGGCTTGGTGGTGATGCGTACGGCCTTGCTCACGTCATAGGGCCAGTCGATGTCAAGCCTGAAGGCCGACATCAGTGCCAGATGGTCCCAGTATTTCTGTTCGCCGTTCTCCATGCCGTGGGGCTGCGGCGACATGCGGCGCATTACGCTGATGATTGTCTTTGCTGCCTTCTGGCGCTGCTCACGGGTGGGCAGTCCGATGGCGATGTCGATCATGTTCTGTATCTCACGTCCGTATTCCGGCATCATGAGGTTCTCACGTTGGGTGTTGTAATCCAATCCTTCTATTTCCATTGTAGTACTGTTGCGTTAGTCTTTGTCGGGTGTCATAACAGCTTCTTCGGCATCTTTGCCACGAAGTCCTTCAGGTAGTAAGGCACGAAGTAGGCCACATCCTCGAAGCGGCTTTCGAAGAAGCGGCGCTCGGCCAGCGGGAACATCCAGCGGGCCAGCGGCTCGATGCCTTCGATAAAGTGGGCGTTAGGGTGGGTTATCGTCGTCTTGCACTTGGCAGCCCCGTTGCCAAAGAAGTAAACGGGTCCGCGGTCGAGGTACTCGGCATAGGTGTCGGCGTCGACAACGTCGGCACCCACCTCGCGCACAGGTTTCAGCGCACGGTCGTAGAGGGCTGCGTAGACCTCCATGCGGCGGGCGTCGATCATCGGGCACAGCAGCGCATCGTCGGCAATGCCCTCACGGAGCAGTATCGGGACACAGAGCAACTCCAGCGTGGGGACGGCAATCAGCTTCACGTCGCGGCCGTAGCAGACGCCCTTGGCCATCGACGTGCCGATGCGCAGTCCCGTATACGATCCCGGACCCTTGCTCACGGCCACGGCATCGAGCGTCATCAGGCGCATGTCGACGAACGACAGCGCCTCGTCAACAAACACGCCCAGCTGCACGGCATGGTTGGGACCGCTCTTGTCCTCGCGTTCAAAAACACAGACGCCGTCGCGGCTCACCGCTACGGAACACACATCCGTGCTCGTCTCGATATGTAAGATACACGACATTTCAGATGTTCTTTTTCAAATTATTTTGCAAAATTACTCAATTCTTTCCGTTTTCTGAGAAAATATCCGTACTTTTGCAAAAAATTAACGCAAAAAGTTATGATATTGTCCATGACAGGCTACGGGAAGGCCGTAGCAACCTACAAGAACAAAAAAATTCACGTCGAAGTAAAGTCGCTGAACAGTAAGGCTTTAGACCTCTCTACCCGCATAGCACCACTCTATCGGGAGAAAGAAATGGAAATCCGACAGCGCATAGCTGCCGTCGTGGAGCGCGGAAAAGTGGAATTCTCACTGTGGGTGGAGAAAGATGCCGCCGACGAGGCAACACCCATCAATGCCGACCTCGTTGCCAACTACTACAGCCAGATCCGCAACCTCATCAGCCAGACCGGCATACCCGAACCAGCCGACTGGATGGGGACTCTGCTCCGTCTGCCCGACGTCATGACCAAGACCGATGCCGAAGAACTCGACGACGACGAATGGACCGTCGTGGCGCAAGCCGTCGACAATGCCCTCGCCGCCCTGACCGACTTCCGCCGCCAGGAAGGAGCAGCCCTCGAGCGCAAGTTCAACGAGAAAGTCGACAATATCGAAGCCCTCCTCCATAGCATCGAACCCTACGAGCAGGAACGCGTCGTCAAAATCAGGCAGCGCATCACCGATGCCCTCTCGCAGATACCCGAAGCCAGCTACGACGAGAACCGCCTCGAGCAGGAACTCATCTACTACATCGAAAAACTCGACATCAGCGAAGAGAAGCAGCGACTCGCCAACCACCTCCGCTACTTCCGCCAGACCATGCGCGAAGACGCACACGGCGTAGGCAAGAAACTCGGATTCATCGCCCAGGAGATGGGACGCGAAATCAATACCACCGGCTCGAAAAGCAACCATGCCGAGATGCAGAACATCGTCGTGCGCATGAAAGATGAGCTCGAACAAATCAAGGAACAGGTGCTGAATGCATTGTAAAATTGAGAGCCTCCCCCATCCCCTCCCAAGGAGGGGAGTACCTATCGGAGTAAAAAACAGCACTTTGAGATGAATAAGTTTGGATATGAAACTGCAGACGGAGCCTTTTATCATCTTCTGAAAAAAAATTCAAGAAACCATAAAAGATATCCGACGGAAGCCGAATCCTTATTATGGCAATACCTGAAAGGGAAGGGATTAGGCGCGCGCTTTCGTTTCCAACATCCAATAGGTTTATATATTCCAGACTTTGTTTGTCTTTCAAGAAACCTTGTTGTTGAGATTGACGGGGGATACCATTTCATCGGCGACCAACCTATTTCTGATGAGAAACGCACAGCCTATCTTGAGTCAAAAGGCTTTCGAGTCATTAGATTCACTAACGAAGAAGTCCTAAACAATCTAAATAACGTCTTAGAAACCATAAAAAAGGAAATGAACAAGATTATACCTAAGAGTTCCGCTACCACCGTAGAATCAGATTTGACCCGCCAGGCACCCCCCTCCTTGGGAGGGGTTGGGGGAGGCCTCATCATCGTCAGCGCTCCCAGCGGCTCCGGCAAGTCGACCATCGTCAACTGGCTCATGCAGGAACATCCCGAACTCCACCTCGCCTTCAGCATCTCGTGCACCAGCCGGCCACCGCGCGGCAACGAACAGAACGGAGTGGAATACTTCTTCCTCACCCCCGAGGAGTTCCGCCGGCGCATCGAACAAGGAGAGTTCCTCGAATATGAAGAAGTCTACGAAAACCGCTTCTATGGCACACTCAAGAGTCAGGTGGAAAACCAGCTGAAAGAAGGACAGAACGTCGTCTTCGACGTCGATGTGAAAGGCGGCATCAATATCAAGCGGCACTATGGCGAGCGAGCACTGAGCATCTTCATCCAGCCGCCGTCAGTGGAAGAGCTGCGCCGCCGACTTGAAGGCCGCAACACCGACACCCCCGAAGCCATCGACGAGCGCATCGCCAAGGCCGCCTACGAAATGACCTTCGCACCGCAGTTCGACCGCATCCTCATCAACGACGACCTCGACACTGCCAAGCAGCAGGCACTCGACATGGTGAAGGCATTTCTCTACCCCCAAACCCATGAAGACGAATAACACCCTGTCAGTCGCAGCCGGCACGACGCCCGCCGCCATCGGTATCTTCGGAGGCTCCTTCAATCCCATACACCTCGGACATATCGCGCTGGCCAAAGAAATGCGGCGGCAGCTCCACCTCGATGAGGTATGGCTCATGGTGACCCCCCTCAACCCCTTCAAGGCCAAGGCCACCAACCTCCTGCCGGACAGCCAGCGGCTGGCGCTCGCACGCGAAGCCCTGCGCAACGAACCGCATATCCATGCCCGCGACGACGAGTTCAGGATGCTCAAGCCGTCGTACACCTGGCAGACCCTCCAGACGCTCACCAAGGAGCATCCCGACAAGCAGTTCACCCTCATCATCGGAGCCGACAACTGGCTCGCCTTCGACCGCTGGAGAAACTATCGGGACATCCTCAGCCATTATCCCGTAGCTATCTATCCCCGGCAGGGATACCCCGTCGACCCCGCCACACTGCCCACTCCCGGCGACAGCGGCTATCCTCGTGTCACACTTGTCGACACCCGCCTCTATCCCGTCAGCTCCACACAAATCCGTGAGCGCGTAGCCAGCCGCCAGTCTCTTCTCGGACTCGTCCCCCGCCACATCATCCGCAAGGTAAGAGCCCTCTACCGCGCAGCCAACAGGCGT
>CAMNII010000025.1 GCA_946540435.1 uncultured Prevotella sp. | reverse complement strand
CTGAGATCTTTCTGGCCCTTCAGGCCGTTTTTACCGGACAGCAATAGTTTTTTTTAGTCAAAGGCAAGGATTATTCTTACCGACCCTGAAGATCGTTTTTGCCGAAGGTTAGGTTTTTTCTTGCCAACCCTAAGGATTGTTTTTGCCGTTGGCAAGGCTCGTTTTTACCAAAGGTAAGGATGGTCTTTGACGAAGGTAAGGATCGTGCGACCAAAATAAGCTATTTTGATGACCAAAATAGGCTATTTTGGTGACCAAAATAAGTTATTTTGGTATGCCCTTCCTACTTCTTTGCATTTCAAAGTGTTAGCAACGGCGTTTTCTCTGGTGTCCTGGCAGGGTGAAGATAGTCTGTCTTTTGTCGTGGATAAAGCAGAGGAGTGCTCCGAAGGTTTGGGTTCTTCGGAGCACTCCTCTGCTTGTTTTGCTTTGCAATATTGTCTGCCGGGCTTGCTTTGTGGCGATGCTCTCCGCGCGAAGGGTGGCGGAGGGGCCGTCTTTCCGTTACTTGTTGCAGACGGCCTTTCCGTTGCCTTTTGCAGACGGCCTTTCCGTTACTTGTTGCTGACGGCCTTTCCGTTGCGGATGACGATGCCCTTGTAGGCTTTGGTCACGCGCTGTCCGGCGAGGTTGTAGACGGGTGCCTTGTCGGTCTCGTCGGCGTTCTGCAACTCGATGGCATCGACGGTGTTCAGTTCCGGTTCGCGGGTGAGTCCGATGAAGCGCATCGACTCTCCGTCTTCATTGTTATATCCGAAGATACCGGTCAGGTCGTAGGTGTTGTTGCCGGTGTTCTTGGGGATGCTGACGCCGACGAAGGCGGCATTGGTGAACATGATGGTGTTCGTGCTGTTCTCCGGGTCTACGGCGTTGTAGAAGGGTGCCATGAAGGGTTTGATGAGGACGTTCTGCAGTTTGACGAGGTTGCAGTTCAGCGGTGAGGTCTCGAAGTCCTTGTCGCTGAGGGCATTGAGCTCGGTGATGGTGGCCACGATGGGTTCTGCTTCTGCTCCCTCGCTGACGGTGATGGTGCTTGTGGTGGTGAGTCCTTCTACCTTCAAGAAGTAGGGCATTCCGTCTTCGTAGCTGTAGGTGCCGAGTACGGAACCGTTGAGGATGTCGTTGACCTGTGTCTGCAGGTCGAGTCCGATGCCTTCGATGGCGAGTGCTCCCGAGGCGTCGCGCACGATGATGTCGCCTTCTTCCTCGTCGATGGCGAGTACCTGTGCGTTGTCGAGCATGAGTTTGATGATGTTGTCGCCTTCCATTTCCTTGGCTTCAGCGATGTCGGCTGCAACGGGGAATGACACTTCCTCGAGGTTGGCCATGAGGTAGAGCTCGTCGATGACTTCGTCGTTGAGGATGTTGGTTCCGTAGATGCACTTGATGTTGAAGAGCTTGCCCTCGAAGTCGCTGGGAACCTTGATGTTTCTAACGCCGAACGTGTTGTAGAGGCGCATGCGGTGGTCGCCGCAGACGATCCATGCTCCGCCGTCGATGGTTACCTGGGCATTCTTCACGTACAGGTAGTCGGCATAGTCGGCAGTGGTGATATCCTCGGGTGCTATCTCGCGCGGCTTGACGCTGGTGCCTGTGGTGACGGCGAGTGATGTCGTCGTGGTCTGGTTTTCTACAGCGATGGCAGCAGGCATGTTGTTGCTGGTGGTTTTCTGCAGGTAGATGGTTCCGTTGATGCGGTTGTTGTTCTTGGCGGTGACGCCGGTGTTGACGAGGACGATGGCTCCGCTGGCGTCACGCACGTAGATGTTTGTCTTGTAGACGTAGAGAACCTCGGCGTTGTTGAGTGTGAGGATGCATTTCGAGCCGTCCTCCAGCTCTTTGAATTCAGCGATGCTGCCTACGGTGAGCTGTTCTTCGACGTTCACGGTGCAGGTGGCAGAGAACTTCCCGTCGACGGTGGTGACGGTGATGGTTGTCGTTCCTGTGCTGATGCCGCTGACGACGCCCTCATTGGTGACGGTGGCGATGTCGGGGTTGGCTGATGTCCATGTCACGTCAGCGGTGACGTATGAGGGTTCGAAGACGAGCTCGATGGGTCGTGAGGTGCCTACGCCGATGGTGATTTCCTCGTCGATGCTGATGCTCTTGAGCTGGTAGGTGTCTTCGATGTCGAAGGTGATGACGCCATTGGTCTCACGGATGTTGGTGAGTCCCCATTTGGTTTCCTTTCCTGTCCATGACAGCAGGTTGGCGGGTTCGGTGACATTGTTCAGCTCGGTGACTCTTTTGGAGCCGGGGAAGGGGTCGGAGGCGTTGGCTCCGTTGTGGTAGCCGTTGGCGCGTACCATTTCGTAGTAGTTGTGGTTGGGGTTGGCGTTGACGGTGTTGTAGCTCCATGGGCGTGTGCTGGTGGAGTCGACGCGGAAGACGAGCATGCCGGTGTTGGGCAGGTAGGCGTTCCATTTGTAATTCCTGCGGTTTTCCAGAAGGAAGTATTCCTTGTTCTGTTGGGACTGGATGAGGTATCCGGTGTTCACCTGGTCGATGTCTTCGATGGTGTAGGAGCCTTCGGCGTCGATGGTCTGGGGTGTGGCGAAGCCGATGGAGTAGCGTTCGAAGAGTGAGTATCCGCAGGGTGTGCGTGCGATGTTATGGTAGCTGCCGCCGGCCATGACGTCCCATTCGCCGGGGTCGTTGCTCTGTCCGTCTTCTTCGTAGTTGGTGTCGTAGTGGTCCATCAGTCCGAGCACGTGGCTGAACTCGTGGCAGATGGTGCCGATGCCGTCGATGGTGTAGCTGCGCGGAATGCCGTAGAACTCGGTGGAGCAGGCGTAGCGTCCAAACTTTACGTTGTCTTTCCAGACGGCGCGGTAGGTGTTGGGGTCGTAGACCTGTGAGGCGTGTGGCCAGATATAGTCTGAGGAGTCGCCGAGGAAGTTGGCTCCGAATCCTGCGAAGATGAAGTATACCATGTCTACCGTTCCGTCGTCGTCGCCGTCGTAGTCGGAGAAGTCAACCTGCTCGTCGGCAAGGTTCAGGGCTTCGTTGACGAGCTCTGCAGCGTAGTCGGTGTGCTGTGCGTAGTCGTCGGCATAGTCGACGGTGACGGGACCTACGATGTCGAAGGTGGGCTTGAACTTTCCGAAGGAGTTGTCGGTGAAGTAGTCGAGCACGGAGCCTGTGTAGGTCTGCTTGCGGTTGTTGCTGTCTACGTATCCGGTGTAGTTCTCCTCGTTCACCATGCCGTTGACGATGTCGGCATAGTCTTCGCGCTCAAACTCGCGGTTGTTGTACTGCACAAGGATGATGAGTCCGCGGAACTTGTTGTAGTCGTAGTGGCTGGCCTTCAGCGCGGTGCGTGCCTTGGCGCGACGTGCAAACTCCTCGCTCTGTGCTTTCTTTGCGTGTGTGCTCATGGCAGGGGCGAGGTATTTCTCGTGTCCTGCCAGCCATGTCTGCTCGTCGGTGGTGCGACGGGCGGCATCGTGGGCGATGCGTGCGGTGGGAACGAGTTTTCCTTCAGCGCGGTCGGCATAGACGAGGTATCCGTCGGCATTGCGGACGATGGAGTAGCCATCTTCTGTAGTGGTGAAGTTCAGCCATTCGTCGCCATGGATGCGTGCGGTGACGGTGGTGCCGTCGGGCTGGTCGAGAATTACTTTCCCTTTATAGGCGGGAACGGCCATGGCTGCACATACATTCAGCAAGGCAGCGAGGATGATAACAGTAATTTTTTTCATTATTATAATAATATTTTGCCTGCAAAGTTACAAAAAAATATACATATCATTAAATAATCATCTTATTATTAACAGAAATAAACAAAAGAACGCCTGCTTTTTGCTTACTTATCAGATAAAAATTCGTAACTTTGCATTCCGAAAAGAAGACTATAGAAATGTTAGAGGTAAGAAATTTACATGCGACGATTGCCGGGAAGGAAATCCTGAAAGGCATCAATCTCACCATCCGCGACGGTGAGACGCATGCCATCATGGGACCCAACGGCAGCGGGAAGTCCACACTCTCGGCCGTGCTCACCGGTAATCCGCTCTATGAGGTCACCGAGGGCGAGGCGTGGTTCAACGGCAAGAACCTGCTTGAGATGAAACCCGAGGACAGGGCCCACGAGGGACTGTTCCTGTCGTTCCAGTATCCGGTGGAGATACCGGGCGTGTCGATGACCAACTTCATGAAGGCTGCCGTCAACGAGAAGCGCAAGTACCAGGGGCTGGAGCCGCTGAACGCTTCGCAGTTCCTCAAGCTCATGCGTGAGCGACAGAAGGTGGTGGCCCTCGACTCGAAGCTCTCCGGCCGTTCCGTGAACGAAGGGTTCAGCGGCGGTGAGAAGAAGCGTAATGAGATTTTCCAGATGGCGATGCTCGAGCCTAAGCTGGCCATCCTCGACGAGACCGACTCCGGTCTGGATGTCGATGCCATGCGCATCGTCGCCGAGGGTGTGAACAAGTTGCACACCCCCGACACGTCGATTATCGTCATCACCCACTACGAGCGCCTGCTCGACATGATCCGTCCCGATGTCGTCCACGTGCTGTATCAGGGGCGTATCGTGAAGACGGCAGGACCTGAGCTGGCCAAGGAGATTGAACAGCGAGGCTACGACTGGATAAAGGAGACCCTTGATGGTGAATGATGTGTCGGCAACAGATAAGCAGCGCGTTATGAACGGAAGTGAACAACAATATATCGACCTGTACGAAGGTCAGCGTGAGGTCATCTGCACCCATGCTGCCGACGTGATGAACCGGCCGCGCGAAGAGGCTTTCCGCCTGTTCCGCTCGGCGGGCTTCCCCACGCGTAAGGTGGAGCGCTACCGCTATACGAATATGCAGGCGCTCTTCGAACCAGACTATGGGTTGAACCTCCGCCGCCTCAACATTCCTGTCGACCCTTATGAAGCCTTCCGCTGCGACGTGCCCAACCTGTCCACGGAACTGTATTTCATGGTGAACGACAGTTTCTATGAACAGTCCCTGCCAAAGAGCGCGTTGCCCGAGGGCGTGGTGGTAGGCTCACTGTCAAAAAACGCCCATTTCATCGGGAATTATTATCATCGGCTGGCGGGAAAAGATACCGATGCCGTCACGGCACTGAATACGATGCTGGCGCAGGACGGTCTGCTGGTGTATGTGCCCCGCGGCGTACAGGTGGACAAGACAATCCAGGTCATCAACATCCTGCGCTCGTCGGTACCCCTGATGGTCAACCGACGCGTGCTCATCGTCCTCGAGGACGGGGCAAGGGCCAAGCTGCTGTTCTGCGACCATGCTGCCGACGATATCCCCTTCCTCACCACCGAGGTGATGGAGGTCTTCGTAGGCGAGGGGGCATCGCTGGAGGTCTATTCGCTGGAGGAGACACACTATAAGAATGTACGTATCAGCAATGTGTATGCCGACCAGCAGCGCGACAGCCGCCTGCACCATCACGTCATCACCCTGCACAACGGCACCACGCGCAACATGCTCAACGTCACACTCAGCGGCGAGGGGGCCGACTGCGTCTGCAACGGCTGCGTGATAGCCGACAAACGTCAGCATACCGACAACAACACGCTCATCGTCCATGAGGTGCCCCACTGCACCAGCCGGGAACTCTATAAATACGTCCTCGACGAGCAGGCCGTCGGTGCCTTTGCCGGACGCGTATGGGTGAAGCCCGGCGCCCAGCAGACAGCATCGGAGATGCGCAACCAGAACCTCTGCGCCACGAAGGAGGCGCGGATGTACACCCAGCCGATGCTCGAGATCTATGCCGACGACGTGAAATGCTCCCACGGTGCCACGGTGGGCCAGCTGAACGATGCCGCCCTGTTCTATATGCGGCAGCGTGGCATACCCCTCCACGAGGCACGCCTGCTCCTGGAACAGGCCTTCGTCGGCGAGGTCATCAGCCAGATAGCACTGCCGCAGCTGCGCGACCGCCTGCACTATCTTGTCGACAAGCGTTTCCGTGGCGAACTGAACAAGTGTGAGGGCTGCAAGCTGTGCCGATAGGCGGACGACATCCTGAAGGGCAGGAAACTCAATAGGAAAGGAGTTAGGTAGAAAGGATACTTACAATGGAACAGCGCGGTAATTTCGGAACGAAGATAGGAGTCATCCTGGCCACGGCAGGTTCTGCCGTCGGCCTGGGTAACATCTGGCGGTTTCCCTATATGACGGGCGTGGACGGCGGGGCCGCCTTCATCATCCTCTATCTGGTCTGTGTGCTCGCCCTCGGCATCCCCGGCGTCGTCACCGAGTTTATCATCGGCCGCCACTCAGGATCCAATGCCGCACGGGCCTACCGCAACCTCGCACCCTGGGCAGCACCCATCGGATATATGGGCATCCTCACCTCGATGATTATCCTGGGGTTCTATGCCGTCGTCGCCGGATGGTGCCTGAACTACCTCTATGCGTCGCTCGTAGGACAGCTGAAGGGCGACGTGACCTTCGTACAGCAGTATTTCTCCGACTTCACGTCGCATCCGCTGAAGTCCGTGGGGTGTACGGTGGCCTTCATCTTGCTGACCCACCTGGTCGTGGTGCGCGGCGTGCGTAACGGCATTGAGAAGGCGTCGAACATCCTGATGCCTACGCTGTTCGTCTTGCTCGTGGTCATTGTCATCGCCTCCTGCTCGCTGCCCGGTGCCATGCGCGGCGTTGACTTCCTGCTGAACCCCGACTTCTCCAAACTCAACCGCAGCGTCTTTCTCGATGCCTTGGGACAGGCATTCTTCTCGCTGTCGTTAGGGACGGCGTGCCTGTGCACCTATGCATCCTATTTCTCACGACAGACCAACCTGGCAGGGTCGGCCGTCAAAATAGCCGTTATCGATACCCTCATCGCCATCATGGCAGGCCTGATGATCTTCCCCGCGGCCTTCTCCGTAGGCGTGACACCCGATGCCGGACCGTCGCTCATCTTCATCACCCTGCCGAACGTGTTTCAGCAGGCTTTCGCCTCGGCACCCGTCGTGGGCTATGTCATCGGCGTGCTGTTCTATGCCCTGCTGTCGCTGGCAGCCCTCACCAGCACCATCTCCATGCACGAGATCGGCACGGCCTTCTTCTTTGAGGAACTGCACGTGACGCGTCAGCAGGGAGCGTGGATCGAGACCGCTGTATGCTCCGCCATCGGAGTGGTGTGCGCCCTGTCGTGCGGAGCCGTGGAAGGCCTCAGCCTCTTTGGAAAGAGCATCCTCGACTGCTGCGACTTCCTGACGGCACAAGTACTGCTGCCCTTAGGCTCGTTCCTGTCGTGTCTGTTCCTGGGCTGGTATGTTCCCAAGAAAGTGGTGCGTGATGAGTTTACCAATTGGGGTACGCTGCGTTCCACCTTTTTCGGTCTGTTCCTTTTTGCCGTGCGTTTTGTCTGTCCGATAGCCATCGCTGCCGTGTTCCTTCATCAGCTGGGCATCATCAGATAGGGTGGGGCGGGTGATGTCTGCTCCTCGGGTGTTTTTGTCCAAAAAGAGCGTGCAGAAAGGTGTTCTTGGACAAAATTACAGATAATAAATACATTTTTACTTATGTTATTTGTACAAATAAAGTAATTTTGCATCCGAAAGAATGCCCTTTCTGATACATCAGGGGGGATGGTTCACTTAATAACAACAAACCCAAAAGAATGAAAAAGTCAATCCTTATCGCCGTCATGGCATTGTTTTTCACTGCTGCGCAAGCTCAGCCGACGCAGCCGCGCAGTGAGTATCCTCGTCCACAGTTTGAGCGTGCCGACTGGCAGTGCCTGAACGGAACATGGACCTGTGAGCTGGACTTCGGCCAGAGTGGCATGGAGAACAAACTGTATGAGTCGAAAGGATTCGGACGGAACATCACTGTGCCGTTCTGCCCGGAGAGCGAACTGTCGGGCATCGGACATAAGGACTTTATCCCTGCCATCTGGTATCATCGCACACTCAGCATCCCACAGGCATGGGACGGTCAGCATATCCTCCTTCATTTTGCCGGCGTGGACTACCGCACAAAGGTGTTCATCGACGGAAAAGAAGTCTTTGAGCATTTCGGCGGGGCAGCCTCATGGGCCGTGGACATCAGCCGCTATGTGAAGGCCGGCAGCAGCCACCAACTCGTGGTTTATGCACAGGACGACGTACGGTCGCGCCTGCAGCCCGGCGGCAAGCAGTCGCGCCGGCTCCACAGCTATGAGTGCTTCTACACCCGTGTGACGGGCATCTGGGCACCGGTGTGGATGGAGCCCGTACAGAAGAACGGACTGAAGAACGTGCGCATCACGCCCGACCTGGATAACAGCCAGTTTGTCTTCGAACCCGAATTCCTCGAGACCGATGCCGAGGCAACATTCACCGTCACGGTGAAAGACGGCCAGAAGGTTGTCGGCAGCAAGACGGTGCGTGCTTCGAACTCCGCCTATGTCGCCGTGCCGGTCAAGAAGGTGAAGACCTGGAGTCCCGAGACACCGTTCCTCTACGACGTGGAATACACCGTCAGCGGTGCCGAGGGTAATATAATAGATAATGTACGCGCATATGCCGGAATGAGGAAGGTGGAACTGCGTCAAGGCGTGTTCTATCTGAACAACGAACCCTACTACCAGCGTCTCGTCCTCGACCAGGGCTACTATCCCGACGGCCAGTGGACGGCACCCACCGATGAAGCCCTCAAGCAGGATATCGTCCTGGCAAAGGAGGCTGGCTTCAATGGTGCACGCCTGCACCAGAAGGTGTTCGACCAGCGCTACTTCTACTGGGCCGACCATCTGGGCTACCTTACCTGGGGCGAGTCACCGTCGTGGGAGATGGACTGGACCAACCAGATTGCCGCCCGCAATATGATTGCCGAGTGGGAGGAGTGTGTCGAGCGCGACTATTCCGTTCCCTGCCTCGTGGCCTGGTCGCCGCTGAATGAGACATGGATGGAAGACGTTGACAACCAGCGTGCCCGACTGACCAACGACCTGTATTTCATGACGCGCCGCCTCGACCGCACACGTCCTGTCGTCACCACCTCGGGCGGCTATCACGAAGGATTCACCGACATCTATGCCGAGCATACCTATGTGCAGGATCCCGTGGCCCTCTATCACCAGCTGGAAATGAAGCCCGACGGCAGCGTCTACAACCACTTCCCCGACAAGAGTGCGCCCTGGAAGGGTGAGGCCTATATGATCGACGAGTTCGGCGGCATCCGCTGGGTGCAGCAGATGAAGGCCAAGGAGGTGACGCCGGCCGAGCAGTTCTGGGGCTACGGCAAAGACCCGCAGTCGCTCGACGAGTACTACCAGCGACTCGAGGAACAGGTGAACGTCATCCTCTCCATTCCCTATATCACCGGTTTCTGCTATACACAGATTGTCGATGTGGAATTGGAGAAGAACGGCATCTATACCTACGACCGTGAGCGCAAGTTCGACATGGAGCGTATCCACCGCATCTTTACCAAGAGCCGCGAGCAGGCTCGCCAGGAGGTGGACAAGATGCTGAAAGAAAGAGATAAATGAAATTGATTAGTAAAGGTACACTAATTAAAAAGAAGAGATAAGTAACCTATTATTATTAACAACAATCAAGTAAAAGTATGAAGAAAAGATTTTTACTCATGGCTGTCTTGGCAACAATGGCAGTAGGTGCAAACGCACAGACCGAGCTGGAAGGCGGCGTCCTCGTCGACGTGCTTCCCGAAGGTGTAAAGGCCAACGTGAACAACTCACGTAAGGACATCAAGGACAAGAACATCATCGTGGCTGGCTCGCCCGAGAAAGGCTACAAGGCCTTCTTCGCTGCTGACGACGGCGTACACGGTGAGGAACTCTGGGTCACCGACGGTACCAAGGAAGGTACACACATGGTGAAGGACATCCTGCCCGGCAGCGGCAGCTCCAACCCCTCGAACCTCGGTCGCCTGAACGACAAGGTTCTCTTCTCGGCTGTCACCGAGGACGGTGCTGAGCCTTGGGTCAGCGACGGTACGGAAGAAGGTACCTTCATGCTCGCCGACCTCAATTTGTATGATGTAAAGGGCTCACGCCCCATTGCTTTCCACCAGATGGACGAGACCCGCGCTATCTTCGCCGCTATCGACGATGAGAGCCAGGAGTTCGATGTCGACGCTGAGCAGCAGTGGCTCTACATCACCGACGGTACCACCGAAGGCACCAAGCGTGTCGTCCCCGATACCTATGCCGATGATGAGGAATTCTACATTGCCCACCAGCCCGACATGAAGTTCCCGGGACAGGACAACACCGACCTGCACTCGAACTATGTTCGCGTAGGACGCCGCGTGTTCTTCAAGGCCGACAAGATCAACAAGTCGACTGGTGAAGAGCTCTGGGTCACCGACGGTACCGCTGAAGGCACCTATATGGTGATGGACATCAACTGGGAGCGCTGGGGAGAAGGCCAGCCCGGATATGAAGAGGGTTACACCCGCAACTGCGGTCTTGACAACCTCTTCAACTTCGACAACAAGGGTTGTATGTTCCAGGCTTGGACTCCTGACTACGGCGGCGAGCCTTGGTACACCGACGGTATGGTTGCCGACGAGATCAACGTGGCCTGCACGGAGTATGGTGTTGACGGACGCGGTTCCGAGCACACCTATATGATTGCCGACACCAAGCCCGGACGTGGCGACAACGGCCTCGGACTGCATGCCGGAACCTTCGGCGTCGGTGTACAGACCTACAAGGGACGTGTCTACTGGCGTGGCTACGATCCTAAGGGCGGTTATGAGCTCGGCGGTTCAAACTGCGAGAAAGACGACTATGTATTCTATGACATCTGGGACGAAGAGCCCTCTGTCGACCACAACTCCTACACCGACCCGAACGTCGTGTTCGACGGTCTGCTGATCTACTGCGCCGCTCACGGCTTCGATGCAGCCCGTGAAGACCACTACGGTGGTGAGCTCTGGGCCTTCGACGGCGAGAAGGTATTCCCGCAGTATGGCAACTGGCAGCCCTCTACCCACTCCAACTGGCAGAAGGAGCCCGTCGTAGCCGGTGGTTCGCTCTACTGGTGGAACGAGGAGAACTGGGTAGCCGGCGGCTTCGGAACCGGTCTGTATCGTCTTGATGCTTCTGACGCTGAGCCCGTCTATGTTACTAAGAACACCATCGATCCCGACGGTGATATGGTTCACACCATCCGTAACATGGGCAACGGCGTAGCCTTTGCTTCTGGCAAGACCAACCGCGTCTATGTCTACACCTATGCTAAGCCAGGTTGGGACGGCGAGAGCGACAAGGGTATGATCGAGCCCGACTTCGGCCCGAAGGATACCGGTATCGCTGAGCTGCAGCATGAGACCAAGGCCGAGGAAGGTGTCTACAACCTCAACGGTATGAAGGTTGCCAACAGCGCAGAAGGCCTGCAGAAGGGCGTCTACGTTGTCAACGGCAAGAAGGCTATCGTGAAATAATTTCTAATTCTGGTTTTTAGTGTTGAGTGTTAGCGGAGGGTACCTCCCGGCACTCAACACTAAACACTCAACACTAAACACCTTATACATTATGCGTAAACACGAAATCAAAAGACTCGCAACGCTCCTGTTGTTCATCTGTGTGGCTGCTGTCAGCTACGCCCAGAAGGTAACGGTGAAGGGTGTCGTTGTCGACGGACAGACACAAGAGCCCATGATCGGACTGACCATCAAGGAAAAAGGTCAGAACACGGGCGCAGTGACTAATATCGACGGTGAATACGCCATCAGCGTGTCGCCCAATGCCACCCTGGTCTTCAGCTACATGGGCTATAAGAACGTGGAAGAGGCTGTCAAAGGGCGCAACACCATCAATGTCAACATGATGCCCGACGTGGCACAGCTTGACGAGCTCATTGTCATCGGTTACGGTGTACAGAAGAAAAGTGACGTAACCGGCTCTATCTCTTCAATCTCTGGTAAAGACATCAACAACATTCCCGTATCCTCCACCCTGCAGGCCCTGCAAGGTCGTGCTGCCGGTGTGAACATCATCCAGAACACTGGTGCACCGGGTGGAAAGACCACTATCCAACTGCGCGGTGTGGGTACCATCAACGACTCCGACCCGCTGTATGTGGTCGACGGCTTTATCGTCGACGACATCGACTATCTGAACCCCAACGATATTGAAAACGTAGAAATATTCAAGGATGCCGCCTCCAGCGCCGTCTACGGCTCGCGTGCCGCTAACGGTGTCGTCGCCATCACCACCAAGAGTGGTAAGGAGGGTAAGGTGAAGGTGACCTACGACGGCTACGTAGGTATCTCCAATCCTTGGAAGACCATCGACGTGATGGGCCCCGAAGACTATGCCCTCATGTCCGACTATACCCATCGCACCATCAACCGCTACTCCATCGACGGACAGCTCTACATGTCGAAGGATGCCAACGGCAACTACTATCGCGATGAGCGCAAGGTGTTCGAACTCGACACCATTCGCCACAACTCAGCAGGCAACTACTGGGATGCCATCACCCGTACCGGCCTGAAGACCCAGCACGGCCTGAGCGTCTCCGGCGGCAGCGACCGCACGCAGTATCTGGCCAGCACCAGCTACTATAAGGAGAATGGTATCGTGAAGACCTCCGACTATCAGCGCTTCAACGCCCGTCTGAACGTTACCACCAATCTGGCCAAGTGGCTGAAGATGACCGGCAACATGGCTTTCACCAGCGACGGCCGCAACGGCGTGCCCGAAGGTGACGGAAGTATCCTGAAGAAGGCCCTCAACTACACTCCGATGGAATACCTGTACGACAGCAAGGGCTACTGGTATGCCGACAACCCCATTGCCACCATCGACCGCTACCAGTCGTTCCGCAAGAGCCAGCGCCTCGACATGAACCTCAGCCTCGATGCTAAGATCTGCAAATACCTGACCTACCAGTTCAAGGTCTCCTACTATAACGCCACCGCCCAGTCCAACAACTTCAGTATGGCATGGGGTCTCGACGAAGACTTCGGCATCGGCACGCTGACCACCGTCAGCCAGACCCGCACGAGCACCGACAAGTGGGAAATCAACAACCTGCTCACCTTCATGTGGGAGAACAAGGACCATCACATCACCGTCCTGGCCGGTCAGACCGCTGAGAACTATAAGTACGACTATATCGACGGAAGTCGCAAGGGTACGCCGACCAACGAATCCATCTTCCGTTACTTCAATATGGCCTATACCGGTGACAAGGTCTACGGACGTCCCACCGTATGGACCGCTGTCGGTCTCATCGGCCGACTGAACTACAACTTCCGCGAGACCTATCTGCTTCAGGCCAACTTCCGTGCCGACGGCTCGTCGAAGTTCGCCAAGGGCAACAAGTGGGGCTTCTTCCCCTCGGTGTCGCTCGGTTGGCGTTTCACCAACGAGAAGTTCATGAAGTTCCTCACCGAGAACGACTTCCTCTCCTATGGTAAGTTCCGTCTGGGTTGGGGTCAGCTGGGTAACAGCCGTATCGACGAGCTCGCCCGCTACACCTACCTCTCCACAGGCTATAACTACCCCATCGGACTGAAGGAGTCGCTCTATCCCGGTACCACCGCCACCGTGCTCGGTAACCCCGACATCCTCTGGGAGAAGAGTGAGAGCTACAATGCCGGTGTCGACCTGACATTCTTCAACAACCGCCTGTCGCTCACCGTCGAATACTTCAACCGCAAGACCTCCGACATGCTCATCCGCGTACCGACCGTCTCCGAGGCTGGTCTGAACACCGCCCCGATGACCAATGCCGGCTCTGTCAAGAACTACGGTTGGGAATACGAGGCCAAGTGGCAGGACCGCATCGGCAAGGACTGGCGCTACGAGGTAGGCTTCAACCTCTCGTGGATCAAGAACAAGGTGCTCAGCCTCGGTTCCGGCAACGAGCCTATCTGGGGCAACGCCGTTGGTCTTGACATCTCCGACCCCATCACCAAGACCGTCGTCGGACAGCCCATCGGCTCGTTCTACGGTTACGTCACCGACGGCATCTTCCAGAACTACGACGAGGTGCGTGCCAGCGCACAGTATGAGTTCGGTAAGAACGACTGGGAACAGTCGACACGTCCCGGCGACTTCCGCTTCAAGGACCTCAACGGCGACGGCAGCATCACCGCTGAAGACCGTACCTTCCTCGGCTCGCCGATACCGAAGTTCGTCTTCGGTGTACCTATGGCTGTCGGCTACAAGAACATCGACCTGAGCATCTTCTTCCAGGGACAGACCGGCAACAAGCTGTTCAATGTCATGGACTACTTCCTCTACAATGCCAACAATGGCAACGTCTATGCCGACCTGCGCGAGCAGCACTGGTCAGGACAGATTGAAGGTATGGACCGCGACTTCTTCCCGAAGAACCTCGATGCCACGGTTCCCGACCTGCGCAACAACAGCAACAACAAGAACTTCCGCGCCAGCAACTTCTTCGTACACGACGGTTCATACGTCCGTCTGAAGGAGATGCGTCTGACCTATAACTTCCCGAAGGCCGTGCTGGACAAGCTGAAGGTGTCGAACCTCGCCCTGTCGCTGACAGGTTACAACCTGCTCACCTTCACCGGCTACAACGGCTTCGACCCTGAAGTCGGTAAGGTTGTGGGAACAGAAGGCAATAACATCAACCTCGGTGTAGACCATGGTAACTACCCGCAGGCCCGCGCATTTACGTTCGGTGTTAAACTTGGAATCTAATAATGAAGGAGGATATGAATATGAAGAAGATATTTTTAGGTTTTTCCTTGCTTGCAGCCCTGGCGCTGACCAGCTGCAGCGACTTTCTTGACAAGGAAATAGAAGGCTATGCCACCGACGAGACGTTCTTCCAGACGCAACGCGAAATCCAGGAGGCCCTGAATGCCACCTACGACATTCTGCAGAGCGACGCCTACAACGACCAGGAGTGGCGCTTCGGCGAGGCTACGGCCGACAATGTCATCGGCGGCGACGAGGGACTGTCCTCGCAGATGGGACAGCTCGTGCAGTTCCAGTTCGACACGTCGAACACTTGGATTCTCTCCCGCTGGCAGTTGAACTTCCGCGGCGTGCATCGTGCCAACCAGGTCATCGCCAACATGAACCGTGTGAAGATCTCAACAACCAACTACAACACCTACCGCGCTGTACGCGAGATTTACGGACAGGCCAAGTTCCTCCGTGCGTTCTTCTACTTCAATTTGGTGAAGACCTTCGGCGGCGTGCCCATCCGTCCTGAGACAGAGACCGTGGAGAACCTCGTCATCCCGCGCAACACCCGTGAGGAGTGCTACGCCTATATCGAGAAAGACCTCCGCGAGGCTGCCCTGATGCTCCCCGTCACCTACGACGGCAACAACAAGGGTAAGATCACCAAGGGTGCCGCTGTGGCCCTGCTGATGAAGGTGCTGATGTATCAGGCCAAGCCCGGCGTGGAGTCGGAGAAATGGCAGCAGATGAAGGAAATCGGCGACTACATGGTAGGCGGCAAGACGATGACCTACGGCCAGATGGTACAGTTCACCGGTGGCAGCACCGAGTGGGAGGCCCTGCGCAAGAAGCTGTGGTTCAAACCCCTCGAGGAGGCCGCTGAGGGCGACCCCTACGAGAATTTCGACACGCCGCTCGACGCACTGAGCAGCGTCTACTCCCTGGAGTATCGCGACAGCTATGGCAACCTGCTCCACAACGGCGACCGCTATGCCTATATCTATCAGTGGTATAAGGATGGCGAGCTGTGCCGCGGCTCCGTCTTTGAAATCATCTTCAAAGAGAGTGCCGACGGTACCGGTGGCGACACCAATGAGGGTTCCGGCATCTACCTGTTCAACAGCAACCAGATGTGGGCCACCTCCGACCTGCTGGCCAAGATCTTCAGCGGTGACATCCGCGGTGAGAAAGAGTTCATCATCCACCACCAGCAGAACACCCCCGACGGACTCATCTGGCAGAACATCGAGGGTCACTATGTCACTCTGAAATGGTATATCCCGCAGAAAGACTATCCTAAGTACGATGGCGACAACCAGTGCAACCGTCGTGTCATCCGCTGGGTCGACGTGGTGCTGATGTATGCCGAGGCTCTCAACGAGTGCGGCGACCGCGAGGGTGCTCTCGAGCAGCTCAACAAGTGCAAGGCTCAGGTGAACACCATCAACGGCAGCGTGCAGCTCTACACGCCAGGCAGCTACGGTAAGATCCGCGACCAGATCTGGCAGGAGCGCCGCATGGAGCTCGCCTTCGAGTGGGACCGCTTCTTCGACCTCGTTCGTCAGGGACGTGCCGCCGAGGTGCTCCACACCTTCGGTGCCACCCGTCCTAACAACCGTGGACGCTTCTTCCGCAAGGGTGTCAACGAGGTGTTCCCCATCCCGCAGAACACCATCGACCTCTCCAACGGTATTGTCGAGCAGAACCCGGGTTACTAAAGTTTAAAGTTTAGTGACTGGAGTCTGCAAATATAAAACTTATAGACTGATAAAGATATGAAAGCAAATATGAATATCATTCAAAGAGTCATGAAACCGGCAATGGCCGCACTCACCCTCTGCCTGATGGCAGTAGGGCTGGTGGCCTGCTCGAGCGACAATGAGGAAGCCCGCACGCCAGAGGCTGCCTATCAGATCAACAAGACGGCACTGGAGGTGAACGAGACCATGGAGATTACCTTCACGGGTGTCGCTGACCAGGTGGTTGTCTTCACCGGCGACGACATGCACGAATATGTCAAACGGGCAGAGAGCAACACCGGCTTCGTGGTGAACAAGGGTGTCTTCACCTATGCCTACCGTACGCCGGGCACCTATACCGTCACCGTCATCGCTTCGACCTACGACACCTACCTTGGCGAAAACCAGAAGATTGACATCAAGGAGTTCCAGGTCACCGTCGAGGATAACACGTGTACCATCGAAGGCATCTCAGCCACCGTCAACCCCAACGTGTATATCGCTGAGGCTGTCAACGACCACGACTGGGTCATCTGCACACCCACCATGCAGCTGAACAACGGCCGCGAGGTGAAGTTCAAGACCACCGGACAGCGCATCAAGTTCGACATGGGTACCGACAATGCACAGATCTTCGTCAATGGCTCAGAGACGGCCCACGACTACAACAAGAGCAAGTACGACCTCTCGAAGACCTACCAGCTCCATGTCGTCGCTCCTTCCGGCGCCTCACGCGACTATACCCTCTATGGCATGGTATATCCTGAACTCACCAAAGTCAAGGTCGGCGACCAGGCTCTCACCCTCGTCCGCAATGCCTACTATCAGGACATGCTGACCTACACCTATCCAGCCTTGCAAGAAACAGCCGGTCCCCTCAAGCTCACCTATACGGCCGACGCTGATGCTGTATTCTATGCCGACGGCGTAGCGATGCCTTCAGGTAGCGATATCGACCTCACCAAGGAGAATGTGGAATACACCCTCGTGCGTACCAATGCCGAGAATGCCGCAGTGACGGCTACCACACGTGTCTTCTTTGCTCCGGCAGAGTAGGGCGTTGACAGTTCTGAGAATAGCAAAAGCCTCTCCCAATCCCCTCTGTTGGGGGACTAGGAGAGGCTTTTTAAATGAGAAATGAGATATGAGGAATGAGAAATGACGATGAAGAGATTGTTTTTCCTGTTGCTGGTCATGGCGACCGCCTGTGGTGCCCGGGCCATCGAGTATGAGCCCTACCAAGGGTCACGTATCTTCTGGGATATGTCGTCGCGCCAGACGGTATTCCCCACGGGGTGGTATGCCCGGATGATCCAGTTGCAAGACGGCCGCCTGATGGCTGTCTGCGAGCATGGCGGCATCGAGGTGCGCTATGCCACGAGCGGCGTGTGGTCTGACGGAAAGATCATCGCCTCCGGCCACGACAACATCGGCATGCGTGTGCCCGACCTCATCCAGCTCACCGACGGTACCATCGTTGTCGCTTACAACCCGCGGCCGGAAGAACCCTATACCACCGACCGCAAGTTCGGCATCCGTGTCAAGCGGTCGACCGACAACGGACAATCCTGGGGACCGGAAATATTTGTCTATGACGCCCAGCACCTCTTCAGCGACGGCTGTTGGGAACCCTCACTGCTCGAGCTGCCCACGGGCGAGCTGCAGCTGTATTTCTCCAACGAAGGCATCTACACCTCCAGCAACGAGCAGGACATCTCTCTCTGCCGCTCCTTCGACGGCGGACTGACGTGGTCGGAGCCGGAAATCATCTCCTTCCGTGCAGGCTATCGCGACGGCATGCCCTGTCCTATCCTGCTGAACGACCAGTCGGAGATTGTCCTTACCATCGAAGACAACGGATGGCCCGGCGTCGGCGACTTCTTCCCGACGACGGTGCGCTGCCCGCTGTCCGTCAACTGGCACAACTACTTCGTCGACAAAGACAGTCCGAACCGCGAGAAGACCCTCGACTTCAGCTTCTGTCCCAATGCCACTGGTGGCGCACCCTACCTGCGCCAGCTGCCGTGGGGCGAGACCGTCATGTCCTACCAGTCGGCCTATGGCCGCGACGGTCGTCTGTCGATGTATGTAGCTCTTGGCGACCGTGAGGCGCGTCATTTCAAATCCATGCAGCATCCCTTCTATGTGGACCAGGCACAGACCGTCATGTGGAACTCCCTCTGCGTCGTCGACACGGGACAGGTTGTCGCCTTAGGCGGTGTGGGCAGCTCCATCCAGATGATCAAGGGCTATGCCATGAGCACCTTCCTGGCTCCTTACGCCCATCCCGCCATCGACGGTCAGATAACCCGAGGCGAAGGTTACTTCCAGCCCCTGGCCACACAGATCAGAATGGGTGTGGAGACAGGAACGGCCACCGCTGCCGATGTCTGCTACGATGATGACTCCTTGTATTTCTGCATCCGCGTTGCCGACCGCACCCCCTTCGCCTATGCCAGCAATGGTGCCGACTGCGTAACGCTCTTCATCGATGCGCTCAACCGCAGCAGTCGGGCTCCTCTCGACGGCATGTACCGGTTCTTCCTGCGCCGCGACGGCTCCCATCGGGTGGCCTATGGAACCGACAGCAAGAAGAAGTGGAGCTATGCCAGCGAGGACAATGTGCGTACGGCTGTCGTCGACAAGAGCACGTCGTACACCCTCGAGGCCGCCATCCCCTGGACCGACCTCGGCCTCAGCCATGCTCCCCAGGGAACGACCCTCCGGATGAACATCGAGATGCAGGACTATCGGCAGGGCGAGAGCCCCGACCTGGTCGTCGAAGACTTTGTCGATGCCCAGCGCGACGCCTCGTGGTCGTGGATGCCCCTCTACCTGCAACCCAACCCCAACCCCTCCGCCGTGCCCGCCGTCGCCGTGCAGGAGTCGGCAAATGCGGCAGGCGTCTTCGACCTGCAGGGACGGCGCATGCGCGAAGTCCCCGCCAGCGGTGTCTTTATCCGCAACGGAAAGAAGTATATTATTAAATAAGTATAGTGAGCAGAAAAACAGTTATGAAAAGAAATCTCTTCACCCTTGTCTTCCTCCTTGCCGCCAGTGTGGCCGGCGCAGCCTATCATGAGCCTTACAACTCGTCGCGCATCTTCTGGGATACCACCACGCGGACAACTATCTTCAGCAGTGGCGGATATGCCCGAATGATCGAGTTGCAGGACGGACGCTATATGGCCTGCTGCGAGAGCGGAGGCATCTGCATCTCGTTCAGCTCGAACAAAGGTGCCACATGGAGCGGATCGACACGTATCGTCGACAACCACAACAACACCCCCAACTGCGTGCCCGACCTGATACAGCTCACCGACGGCACCATCATCGTCGCCTATAACCCGCGCCCGTCGACACCCTACACCGAAGACCGCAAGTTCGGCATACGCTGCAAACGCAGCACCGACAACGGACAGACCTGGAGCGACGAGATATGGATCAACGACGCACATCACACCTTCGCCGACGGCTGCTGGGAACCCTCCATGCTCGAACTGCCATCCGGTGAGGTGCAGCTCTACTTCGCCGACGAAGGACCCTTCACCAGCAGCGGCGAGCAGCAGATCTCCATGTGCCGCTCCTTCGACGGCGGACAGACGTGGACCAAGGCCCAGCGGATATGCTTCCGCGAAGGCTATCGCGACGGCATGCCCGTCCCCATCCTCCTGAACGACGGACAGACCATCGTCGTCGCCATCGAGGACAACGGATGGAGCGGCTTCGGATCCTTCGTGCCCACCACCGTGCGCTGCCCCCTCGATGTCAACTGGAACAACTTCTGGGTGAGCGCAGGCAGCACCTACCGCGACCGCAGCATCAACTACAGCCTCTGCCCCCGTGCACTCGGAGGCGCACCCTATCTGCGCCAGCTGCCGTGGGGCGAGACCATCATGTCCCACCAGTCAGACTACGGACCCGGCAAGAACCAGATGTATGTCTACGTCGGCAACGACCAGGCCAAGGACTTCAAAGCCATGTCGCAGCCCTTCGGACAGATCGGCACCAACGACAACGTGCTCTGGAACTCACTCGCCGTCGTCGACACAGGCACCGTCGTCGCCGTGGGAGGCATCAGTGGTCATATCGAGATGATCAAGGGCGCTGCCGTACGCGAGCTCTTTGCCAACTATGCAGAGACCATCACCGTCGACGGCAAGCAGACTGCCGGCGAAGGCTACTTCAAGCCCAAGGCCACACAGGTCATCCTCGGACAGCAGGAAGGCGTGCGCTTCTCCTGCGACTTCGCCTACGACCGCGACTCGCTCTATTTCACCACACGCGTCGGCGACCGCACCCAGCATTCACAGTCAGGACAGGACACCGACGGACTGACACTCTATCTCGACATGGCCAACCGCTGTGAGACGGCACCCGTCGACGGCATGTATCGCCTCTTCCTCAAGCTCGACGGAACCATACAGATGTGGCACGGAACCGATGCCACCCGCAAATGGCTCACCGCAAAGGCCGACGAGGTGCGCACTGCCGTCACCCATACCTCCACGTCGTACATCATCGAGGCCGCCATACCATGGTCGTTCCTCGGATTCTCCTTCCCGCCCGTCGACCAGCCCCTGCGCGCAGCCTTCGAACTCACCGACTGCCGCAGCACGGGAGCCAGCGGAAATACCGTGCGCGAGATACTGCCCGACTGCACCCGCAACACCTCATGGACCTATATGGCCTTCCGCCTGCTGCCCAGCCCGCTCCTCGCCATCGACAACCCACAGGGCGCCAACGACAGCCACCAGCAACAGGCCGACAGCCGCATCTTCGACCTGCAGGGCCGTCCCGTGTCGTTAGCCGAGCGCAACGAAGACAGCGTCCATGAGCCACGTATCTATATCCGCGGCGGACGGAAATACGCCATCCGCTGACACCCTCCTAACGCTCTGATAATCAGATGCACGCAGACGGCCGACCAAAATAGCCTATTTTGGTCACCAAAATAGCTTATTTTGGTCATCAAAATAGCTTATTTTGGTCTGACGATCCTTACCTTCGTGAAAGCGAAGTCTCAGCATACCCCCTGACGACCCTTAAAGATGTGTCGCCCGAAACATAGAAACGTGTCGCCCGAAACATAGAAACGTGTCGCCCGAAACATAGAAACGTGTCGCCCGAAGCATAGAAACGTGTTGCCCGAAACATAGAAACGTGTCGCCTGAAACATAGAAACGAGCCGCCCGAAACATAGCAGCCTGCTGTCAGAAGCATAGAAACCCTGCCGCGTGGGGCATTGGAGTCTGACGGTTTTCCCGTCAGAAAGCCGCTCCGGAATCCGTCATTGAGAACATAAACCCTTGGCTTGCGCCAAACAGAAAACCAGTCATACGATGAAGAAAAGAATAGGATTGCTCATTGCCCTTTGTGCTGCCGCGGGCATGATGTCGGCAGCCCGTCACGAGCCATACACCGCATCGCGCATCTTCTGGGACTATTCATCGCGCCAGAAGTTGTTCGACGGCGCCCTCTATGCCCGGATGATTGAACTGCAGGACGGCCGCCTGATGGCTGTCACCAACCAGCGCGACAACATCGTCGTCTCCTTCAGCAGCGACAAGGGCATCTACTGGAGCGATCCGAAGGTCATCGCCACCCACCCCGACATGCAGCACCTCTTCGACGCCGAGGCGGTGCAGCTGCGCGACGGCACCATCATCGTGCCCTACAACATCGGGACGAACACGCCCTATAGCGACGACCGCCACTATGGCGTACAGCTGAACATCAGCACCGACAACGGCCAGACGTGGGGACAGCCCATCACCGTCTACACCGCCGGCATCGACTTCGGCACCGGCTGTTGGGAGCCGGCCATCCTCGAGATGCCGTCGGGCGAGCTCCACCTGTATTTCTCCGACGAGAGCCCCTATCCGGGCGACAACCACGACCAGTGCATCCAGCTGACGCGCTCCTTCGACAAAGGGCGCACGTGGAGTCCCGTAGAGACCATCAGCTACCGGCCCGGCGCCCGCGACGGCATGCCCGTGCCCATTATCCTTGGCGACAGCATCGTCGTCACCATCGAGGACAGCCGCTGGCCCGGCGAGGAGACCTTCGTACCCGTCACCCTGCGCTGCTCGCTGGAAGAGAACTGGCAGAACATCCTTATCCCCGCCACCAGCGAGCGTCGCAACCAGGTCATCGACCATACATGGTGTCCGCGGGCATGGGGCGGCGCACCCTATCTGTGCCGCCTGCCGTGGGGCGAGACGGTGCTCTCCCGCCAGTCGTACTACGAGAGTGGCAACTACGACGTGATGAACCTGTACGTCTATGTGGGCGATGAGAATGCCCGTGGCTTCAAGGCCATGTCGCAACCCTTCCCCGACAATGTGGAGAGCAAGGTGTCCATCGAATGGAACTCCATCGCCGTCGTCGACACCGGTGTCGTCATCGCCCTCGGCGGGGTAGGGGCGAAAGGCTCCATCAGCCGCCATGTCGACATCGTGCGCGGCTATCCCATGCGCCAGTTCACGGCCTACTACGGCACGCCTGACGTCGACGGCACGGTGGGACGTGACGAGTATCACACCCGTCTGGCCCAGCAGGTGATGATGGGTACGAACACCATCGGTGAGCGCGTCTATGCCGACTTCAACTACGACGAGCGCAACCTCTACTTTGTCATCAACGTGGCCGACGTCACTCCCGCCAGCGAGGGAACGTCGCAGGATGCCGTCCACCTGCTCCTCGACCCCCACAACCTCTGTGAGACGCTGCCCTCGCCGGGCGTCGTCGATATCACCCTGCGCACCGACGGCACCTGCCTCATGCAGGAAGGCAAGAACTACATCTGGACCACCATCCAGCCCGCACAGCCCATCACCACGCAGGTGAAACACTCCTCGCGCGGCTACGTCATCGAGGCCGCCATACCCTGGCAGACCCTCGGCCATGAGGCTCCGCCGCAGGGGCAGCGCATGGGCGTGGCCATCGAGGTGCAGGACCGCCGCAACGGCAAGTCGTACGTCGAGACCATCCCCGACGTGAAGCGCGGCCAGTCGTGGACCTATATGACGTTCCGTCTCGAAGACCACGAGCTCACGGCCATCGACGCCGCACCCCGCACCCAGTCGCCGTCGGCAGCCTCCGGCGCAATCTACGACCTTCAGGGGCGCCGCCTCGTGGCTGCTCCTGCCGCAGGATGCGTTGTCGTGAACGGCCGCATCGTCCGTCTCGGCAAAAACGAAAAAGCAGAAATCTTTGGCCGTTTACAAAATAATCAGTAACTTTGTGAGGTGTTCGACGGATGGCCGTCAGCACCCTTTCAGAAGTGAAACACTTAACCCAAAGAAGTAAAGACAATGAAGAGACGAATAATGCTGTTGCTCTGTGCCGCCTGCTGGCTGGCATCCTGGGGAATGAACTATCGTTTCCGCCATATCACCAGCAGCGACGGGCTGCCCCATCAGCAGGTGGAAGCCCTGGCGCAGGACGCAAAAGGAAATATCTGGATAGGCACCCGCAACGGACTGGCCCGCTACGACGGCTACGACATCCGCAGCTATTTCCATGACGACAGCGACAGCACCTCGCTCAACCATAACTTCGTCAGCCATATCTTTGTCGACAGCAGCAACCGCATCTGGATATGCACCCAGGGCGGACTGTGCCGCTACCGTCCCGCCACCGACGACTTCAAGTGGTATGACGCACTGCCGGGCATCATCTCGTCGGTCGTCGAGACAAGCCGCGGACGCATCCTCTGCGGCGGTTCCGGGCTGTGGCGCTACGACGACGATGCCGATGCCTTCGAGACGATACCCGTCAGTGTCGACGGCTTCATCTCGTCGCTGGCCATCGACAAAGCCGACAACCTCTACATCGCCACCAACCAGGCCATCATCAGCATGGACGCCTACCTGACAAAGACCACACCCCTCAATGCCGCCCTCCACATCGACTTCCTGACAGGTACCGACGACATCCTGCCCATGTGCGTCGACTCGCAGCAGCGCCTGTGGCTGGGACGCAACGGACAGGGAGCCATGTGCGTCGACAAGAACGGCACGATAAAGGTATATGAGCCGGCCGACATCTCCAACGGCATCGTACGCGTCATCACCGAGGACGCACAGCGGCGCATGTGGCTCGGAACGGAGAAAGGCGTCACCATCGTCAATCCCGACGGCACCATCGAGATGCTGCGCTACCGCTTCCAAGACCCCTACCAGCTCGGCGACAACGCCATCTACGCCATTATCAGCGACCAGGCAGGAAACATCTGGATAGGATCCTATTTCGGAGGCGTCGACATCCTGCTCAGCACCAACAAGCAGTTCCAGTGGCTCGAACCCGGATATCAGCCGGGACAGCTGCGCGGAAAGGTGCCCCGCATGATGGTCGAGACCGAGCCGGGACTCTTCTGGATAGCCACCGAGGACGGCGGACTGAACATCTACAACCGCAAGACAGGACAGACAGCACCAGCAGAACAACTGCCGCAGGTAGGCACCAATGTCCACAGCCTATACTACGACCGCCAGAGCAGGGAGATGTGGATCGGCACCTTCCGCAACGGACTCTTCCGCTACCGACTCGACACCAAGGCCTATACCCACTACCAGTTCTCGCACGGACTGAAGTCGAACTCCGTCTTCAGCATCGTCCGCCAACGCAACGGACGACTGTGGGCAGCCACCACACAGGGACTCTACTACTACGATGCCGCAGCCGACCAGTTCCGCACGCTGGGCGACAACATCCTCGACCGCCAGTTCGTCTACACCCTCTTCGTCGATGACGACGACACCCTCTGGGCCGGCATGAACCGCAACGGACTCTACCGCATCACACCGCCCGACAACAACATATCCTATTGGCAGGCATCGCCCGACGCACTCAGCGACAACTATGTCACCAGCCTCTATCAGCAGCCTGGCAGCGACACCCTCTGGATAGGCACCAACAACAACGGACTGCAATACCTCGACAAGAAAACAGGACGCTTCGGCGACGTCGGCGGAGACATCCTCCTGCCACACATCACCGTATGCAGCATCATCGCCGACAGCCACGGACACCTCTGGGTGAGCACCAGTCAGGGACTCTACTGCTACACCCCGGCCACGGAGACACTGCTGCGCTATACCACCGAGAGCGGACTACCCACCAACCAGTTCAACTTCTCGTCAGCCATACAGGCCGGTGACAGCCTCATGGTCTTCGGTACCGTCAACGGACTCGTCACCTTCAACCCAACCGCCCTGGCCGACAAGACAGGACCCTTCGAGGTACACCTGAAGCGGCTCACCGTGAACAACCAGGTCATGACGGCAGCAACAGACAACTCGCCACTCACCGACGAACTCGACGAGACACGCACCATCACCCTCACCTACGACCAGGCACGGTCGTTCAGCATCGACTACGGCGTCATCATGCCCGGCTCAACCAACAGCATCGAGTATCAGGTGCGACTCGAAGGCATCGACAAGACCTGGCGCGACGTGGGCGGCGAGCGCAAGTTCTCGGGCTATAACCTGCCGGCAGGAACCTATCACCTCCACATCCGTGCCAACAACAGCAACGGCGGATGGGACGAATGTCCGGTGAAGACACTGCGCATCACCGTGCGCCCGCCCTTCTACCGCTCCACATGGGCCTACCTGTTCTATCTCCTGCTGGCATCGCTGCTCGCCTACGTCGCCTACCGCTTCTTCATGGTCCGCGAACGGGAACGCAACGCCGTGCGCGAGGCCACCATGGAGCGCGACAAGATAGAAGCCATCGACCGCGCCAAGTTCGACTTCTTCACCACCGTCTCCCACGAACTGAAGACACCCCTCTCCCTCATCGTAGCACCCCTGCGCAGCATCTCGCGCCAGCAGCTCGACAAAGGGTCGAGCCAGCACCTCGACATGGCCATCAAGAACACCCGCAAGATGGAGAGCCTCATCAACGAGCTCATCACCTTCAACAAGGTGGAGACCGACAGCTTCCCCTTCTACGTACAGAAAGGAAACCCGCTGTCGTTCATCGAGGCCATGCTCGGCAGCTTCCGCGAGTCGGCGGCAGAACGCGGACTCAGCCTGCTGTCTGAATTCGAGGACAACGGTGAAGAGGTGTGGTTCTCACCATCCTATGTCGAGCGCATCGTCAGCAACCTCCTCTCCAACGCTATGAAGTTCACACCCGAAGGCGGACGCGTCACCGTCAAGGGACGCATCGCCGACGAACCCACGGAACTCGTCATCACCGTGCAGGACACCGGCATCGGCATCGCCAAGGAAGAGCAGAGCCGCATCTTCGACCATTTCTATCAGACCAAGCGCGGATACAATGTCAACAGCAGCGGGTGGGGAATCGGCCTCTCCCTCGTCAAGCGGCTCGCAGAAATCCATCACGGACATGTCGCCGTGGAGAGCGAACCCGGCCATGGAGCCACCTTCACCGTCTGGCTGAACGTGTCGGACGACGCCTTCCAACCCGGCAGCTACCTCAACGAAGACAAGACCATCATCCCACTCTCGGAGTATAAGTTCACACCGTCGATGAGCGACACCGTGACCACCTACGATGCCGACGAGGTGGAATACAGCGAGGCACAGGCCACCCTCCTCATCGTCGACGACAACAAAGACCTGCTCGACTTCCTGGCCAACTACTTCTCGGCCAAATACCATGTCATCACCGCCACCAACGGCGAGGAAGCCCTGAGCCTCGCCCACAGCGAACAGGTGCAGATGGTGGTGAGCGACGTGATGATGCCAGGCATCGACGGCGTAGAACTGTGCCGGCGACTGAAGACCGACGTCCAGACCTCCCACCTGCCCGTCATCCTCCTCACCGCCAAGACCGACCAGGAAGACGTGGCAGCAGGCTATAAGAGCGGTGCCGAAGCCTACGTCTCCAAACCCTTCGACCCGCAGATCCTCGAGATGCAGATCAACAATATCCTGCAGCTGCAGAAGACGCAGCAGCGCGAGATCGTGGCAACCGCCGAGGCCGACATCAGTGCCACCTCGCTCAGCGAACTCGACAAGCAGTTCATCCAGAAAATCAACGAACTGGTGGAGCAGAACATTGCCAACAGCGACTTCAACATCGCCGACATCACCGCACAGATGGCCATCAGCCGCTCCCTGCTCCATACCAAGATGAAAAACCTCACCGGCATGTCCATGGGCGACTATATCCGCCACAAACGGCTCGACAAAGCCTGCCAGCTGCTGCAGCAAGGCTTCAACGTCTCTGAGACCGCCTATCGCACCGGCTTCTCCGACCCGAACTACTTCTCGAAAGCATTCAAGAAGCAGATGGGAGTCAACCCCACGGAGTATGCCAGCGACAAGCCCTCTGCCCCGAAGCCCTGACCCCTCACCATAAATAATGTTTTGAAATATAAGTTAAGTTCACCTCAAATAATATCCTATGAAAAATCTAAAAGCTTTCGTCATGCTGCTGGCATTGCTTATGCCCTGGGCTTTAACAACAGGAAACTCCAACTCACAGTTAATGGCTGTTCCGCCTTACGAGTCGATAGGCGAGTGTTATCCGGTGGGAACAACCTGGGATGAGGTGTATTGCAGTGATATGGAAACTCCTGAAAACTACTATTATAGGAGCATGCTCGATGAGGCTATTTATGAAAGAATACGCTATACGGTGACCAGTCAGACTCTTCAGGTGGGAGAACAAACATACAAAAGCGTGGAACGGAAATGGATAGAGGGCGTCGGAAAACTTGATGCCATGCTCGCTGACAAAACGTTATATCTGCGCGAAGACAATGGAAAGATTTATGTCTATGACAACGATACCAAGAAAGAAACTTTGTTCTACGACTTCAATAAGATACCATTCCTGGGCACCCTCCTTGAAGGAAACTATGCTGACTACGGCATGCATACAGACGGCCTGGGTGACGGAGCCGATTACGATGTGATTGACTGGTATGACGGGCGGTTCGTCATTCGGGGCATAGGTTATTCTTTCGGCATCATCTCGAAGTGGTCGATGGGAAGCTATGAAGGAAGAGGAATGACGCTCGACAGCTTTACACGCAATGGTGTACTGGTGTACAGGAAGACCTATGGAACGCCAGATGCCATCACCGCACCTACAGAGCAAAAGACATCCGAACGAACGGTCTACGACCTGCAAGGCAGAAAGACGGACGCAAGCTCAACACAGTCGAAAGACATCATCATCCGCAATGGACGGAAGTACATCAATAAATAAGGAGTACATCAATAAATAATACTTAAGAAAACCTGAACACATGAGAAAACTGCTTATCCTGTTGGCACTGGCCGTCGGAATGACGGCAGGAGCCCAGAACAACAAGTCACGAAGGCAGAAAGCACAGAAAGCTGCTGCAACAACCGAAGTCAAGGCAACGGCCTACACCAACCCCGTGCTGCGCGGCGTGGCCGACGCCGGCGTGCTGAAGTATGCCGGCAAATACTACCTCGGAGGCGTGGCTACCATGGGCGACTTCTTCGTCAGCGAAGACCTCGTCAACTGGGATAAGCGCATCCATGTCTACGACTTCGACACCGACTACAACCGTGGAACGGGAGCGAAGAACAATCAGGTGCACTCCGACGACATCACCTACAGCGGAGGACTATTCCACCTGTTCTATTCAGCCAACTACTGGGGACGCGACCGACATATCGTACACACCATCCATGCCACCTCGCCAAACATCGAGGGACCCTTCTACGAGGACCGCGACGACCAGTGGTTCGAAAACCGTATCGACCCGCAGGTGTTCTGCGACGAGGACGGAAGCCTCTACCTCTACATGGTGAAGTTCACCGACGGAAACACCATCTGGGCACGACCGATGAATGCCGACTTCACCTTCAAGGGCGATGCCGTGCAGCAGTTCTCATCGCAGCCAGGGACGTGGGAGACCATGGACAACCGCGTGGCCGAGGGACCCTTCGTCATCAAGTACCATGGCCGCTACTACATGATGTACAATGCCAACCACACCGCTGCCGAATACGGCAACTACCGGCTCGGCATCAGCGAGGCAACGGCTCCCATGGCCTTCAACCCCGGTAACAAATATCCCTATCCCGTGGTATGCCCGCAGACCGACCTGCTCGAGGAAAACTATACCGACCTCATACGCTACGGAGCAGAAGGCTATAACGCCGTCGACCTGAAGAGCGACACCATCACCTTCCGCATCAGCCGGACCGTGCCCGAGAAGCTGCTCCTGAAGCTGGCTCAGCGCGGAGGCATCAAGGTGTGGATCAACGGACATCAGGTTGAAACCGACGAACGCGCCGACTATAAGGTCGTCACCATCGACGGCAGCTGGGTCAGCCAGGGCGAGAACACCATCGTCTTCGACCGTCCCGAGTCGCACATCATCCAGAACGCATCAACAGAACCAAACCGCAACCACCGCAGCTCACAACTCGTCGCCATAGCCCTCTACGACACCCGTGGAGAACAGCCGCTGGCCGACGGCTCACTGCTCCTCACACCGGGACAGCCCAACATTGTGCGCGGGCCGAACGGATGGGAGTGGTGGCTCGTTTACATGGCCAACGAAGGGTTCCGGCGCGACCAGTACGTCGACCGCATACACTTCGTCAACGACCGCTTCACCGTCGATGCCATCACCGGACATAACACCAGCGGATTCCATGCCGCACCCGCCAAGCCGCAGTATAGCGGGACGACACTCGACGGAATCCCCTTCTCCGACAGCTATCTCCTTGAGGTCACCGCCAAGCCCAAGAGCGGAGGACCGGCAGAGGTGTGGCGCGTAGAGAAGAACCACAGGCAGCTGAAGGCATGGCGCGACAACGTCCTCGTACATCAGCAGGACGATGCCGACGTCACACCCGACGATATCCGTGCCCGTGCTGCCGACTACGACATCGAATACGTCTCTTACAACGACGGATGGGACGAATACGGCAACCTGTTCAGCGGATGGGGACCGGACCAGGCTACCGCCGACGGACTGCCCCTGAAGGGTGGCGACCTCTTCAAGGGAGCGGCCGCCGCCGACTATGCCTTCACCGCCTGCTTCGACAACGGTACCACCACCGAGGGACGCTATGGCGTCTATGCCGCCTATGTCGACGCGAAGAACTACGTGCGGGCCACCATCGATGCTGCCCGCCACATGCTGGTGACCGAACACTGCGTCAAGGGAAAGACCACGACGACAGAGACACCGCTGGCCTATACCTCCGTCCACTATCCCGACATCAAGTACACCGACAGCTTTGAGAAGCAGTACCGCTTCGACACGCCAACACTGGTCAGCGAGGTGTGGTATCCCCATCTCGATGCCGACAACGACACCTATGCCCGCGACCTCGGACTGAAAGCATCGGCCGAGCGGTCGTACAACGCCGATATGGCCGGACGGATGACGCTCGAATACCTCGATGCCGACGACAACAACCGCTGGAAGACCATCAGCTACACCACCGCCGACAGCCCGCTGGCTGCCTGGCAGCGTGTGCAGTTCCCTGTCGTGAAGACTCAGGCCCTGCGGATGATCAACAACGATCCCACGCAGCACCACCGCCTCATCTACAAGCTCAAGACCACCCGCGACTTCCAGCAGCAGAACCAGTTGCGTGTGGAGAAACGCGGCGCACAGGTCCACCTCTTCGTCAACAACCGCGAGCTGGCCACCGTCGACATGCCGAAAGCCGAGCCCGCCCGCATCGGACTCTACAGCGACCCAGGCACCAAGACCACGCTGCGCAGCAACCTCTATTATCCCGTCTATTGATTTGTTATAACCCAAACAATGCATATCATGAAAAGAATCATCTGTGTGATGGTTGCCGTGCTGATGGTAGCCGGCGGCTATGCCAAACGTAAGCAGTGGACCGAGAAACAGGCCTGGAAATGGCAGGAGAGGGTAGGGGTCATCAAGGGCTTCAACGAGCCCTATCCCGCCTATCCCGGACAGACCAACCGCGAAATACTCCAGAAGGCTGCCGACCTGGGGTTCAACAGCGTGCGCTTCTGGATCAGAGGCAACAACACGCAGGAACGCATCGACCATATACAGTCGATGATCGATGATGCGGCAGCATGCGGAATGACCGTCTCGCCGGTCATCGCCTTCGGGGAACGCTACTACTACACCAAGAAGGATGCACAGGAGCGTGAGGCCGGACAGAAAGCCTACGAGCAGACCGTCCGCGAGGTGGTGAGACATTTCGCCAAGGACAAGCACATCGTCTTCTGGGACCTCTGGAACGAGCCGCGCTTCGAAGACCGTCCCGACACCTACGCACAGATGGACATCATCGAGCAGATGGTGCACTGGTGCTGGGAGGAGAATGTGCAGCAACCCATCACCTCGTCCATCATCTGGGCTACCGTAAACCCTGCCAACAAAGCCCTCAAGCGCACCACCGAGGTGGAGGCGATGATGGATATCCATAACTTCCACTCCTACGACACCGCACTCAAGTTTGGCCATAATATCTACGAGATGCTCGACTATATCAAAGGCATCAGCGACCGCCCGATGGTGGCAACGGAATGCCTCACCCGCACCAACGGGTCGGGACTGGCACGCACCTTCGAGGTCTTTGCAAAGTATAAGGTGAACTTCTATAGCTGGGGACTCTTTATCAACGACCGCAACTGGGAGGCACGATGGGATCGTTCCACCTACGACCCTTACGACCCGATGTTCCACAACGTGCTCTATAGCGACGGCGACATGTACGACGCCCGCGACATCGAGCTCATTCGCAACTATCGCTTTGCCGAGCCCGGCGAGACCATCTATCCGCCTATCGAGGTGGCCGACCGCTGGAGCCATGAGCGTGCATGGCGATGGATGGCAACAGGAAAGCTCATGGGCGTCGACCGCAGGGCCGTCAGAGGGGAACTGTCGAAGACGGAAGGCTATAACGCCGTCAGCGTGAAACTGGAATACGACGCATGGAAGACCGATGCCAAGGCGTTCTTCGCTGCCTTTGAGCAGCAACTCAACGAGGCCGACGGCAAAGGACTCACCGTCATGCCGACACTCCTCACCGATGCCGATGCCCACCAAGGGGCAGAGGCTCTGGCACGCTATGCCGCCGACGTGGTGAACCGCTACTATGCCGACACCCGCATCAGGCTCTGGAACCTCTACGACCGGCCCGGACTGACCGTCGGCGATGAGAAAGCACTCACGGAGATTGTCGACATGGTGTTCCGCTATGCCCGCAACCAGTATGCCAACCAGCCGCTGACGATGACGCCACTGGTCAGTGTCAAGCCTTTTGAGAAGGACTTCGACCCGTGGAAGGCCATGGTGCACGGACGCACTGCCGGCTGGGACCGGCTGAGCTACCCCGGAGGGAGCACCGCCGACCTGATATACCATATCTGGAGTCTGAGCGATGTCACTGCCTTCGCCACCGACATGCCGTCGGCAGAGACGGGATGGCTCGTGAGCATCTGCTACCGCTTCGGACGCCCCATCGTCTGCACATCATGGACGGCAACGGCCGATGCCAACATCCCTGCCACCCTCGAGCGCTTCGGTGCCTTCCACGTCTATTGGTTTGCCAACAAGGTGCTCACCGATGAGTATCCCCTCTTCCGCTTCCGCCAGACCAGCACGCAGCGGCAGATAACGGAAGGGATGTGAGGAGTAATGAGTAATTAGTAATGAGTAATGAGTAATTAGTAATTATGATTAGATCTTCAGGGGTGGAGTCAATGCCCGCAAAGCGACCGATTAACTCTAAGTCAATGCAGGCTATGCCTTCACCCTGAAGACTCACATAATAGTAATGAGTAATGAGTAATTATGATTTATTGCTGTCCGGTAAACTTTTCTTTTATCTTTGATATTCCCTGTATATA
>CAMNII010000024.1 GCA_946540435.1 uncultured Prevotella sp. | reverse complement strand
TATACAGGGAATATCAAAGATAAAAGAAAAGTTTACCGGACAGCAATAATTTTTTATAGTCTGTGACGGTTCTGTTTTCTTGCTTTTTATAGACTAAACAGAATAATAAGGGTGCTTTTCGGAATAGTGTTAAAAAGTGTTGGGTTGACATTAGCAAATTGCAGTCATTCAACAGTTTACAACTTTTCCTTGTTAAAAATATACAAGTTAACAACTGTAAAAAAGGCGGAAATAGACAGGTTTTTGACAGATATTTACCATTTAAGATTGTTAATTTATCGGTAATTTTGCAAACGATGAATAACAATAGTGAACATATCATGTCAGAAAGCTACGAAGAACTGCAGCAGAAGATAGAGCGGCAGATGGCCGACATAGCGGCCGTCAACGCCAGTGAGGAGGCCGAGGAGCAGCGTCTCGAAGAGGTGCGCCGCAGGCAGCTTCCGTGGTGGAAGCGCCTCTTTCGCCGATGAGTGGCGTTTGTGCTGACGAGCATGACGCCGATGGAATGAAAAAACATACATTTTTTAATTTGATAAGCTTATGAAAAAGATTCTATTCACACTGACAGCTGTCTTGTTTGCAAGCGGACTGTTTGCACAGGGCCACTGGACGGTCAACCAGAACCAATGGGGGAGCGAGACGGTGGTCTATGCCAAGCTCAATCTCGGCAATCTGCCCAACGAGCCTACGTGGTCGGCCTATGAGGTAGCAGCCTTCGTTGACGATGAAGTGCGTGCTGTGACGATGGGAACGCAAAACCCCGCCATCATGACCTACGCCGACTACAACTACTACCCTTTGCGTGTCAAAGGTGATCCTGATGCCGACGACGGTAAGCCCATCACCTTCAAGATGTATTCTCCGCAGGGCATGGAATATGACCTGACGGCAGTAGGGGAAGATATCACCTGGGACGGCGAGATGCACGGAACGGCCTCTGCCCTCTACGAGCTCTCTGCCGTGGAGATGACTTCGTTCTCACTGCCCGAACTCATCACCATGAACGTCGGCGAGACCCTCGACCTGACCACACAGGTGACCTTCACCCCTGAGGATGCCACCAGGCCTAACACGCCGTTCAGTTGGGAATACTCCGACTGGACACAATACATCAGCGTCGATGGGAACAACATCCTCACAGCCCTGGCTCCCAATGCCAACGGAGTCAGCCTGACTGCCACCCTCGGCAATCGACAGGCCGGCACGCGTATCGTCATCAAGAACCCCGCTACGGCGCTGACCATCCTGCCTGAATATAAGAAGTATGAGGTGAACGTCGGCGATTGGGAAATCTTGACCAAGATGATGAATGCCTTCTATGAGTTGACGCCTCCCGATGCCACCGACGTGGTGCAGTGGCGCTCCTCCAACACCAACGTGATGCGCTTCGATGAAACCATCGATGCCTGGAACCCCATAGCTCCGGGAACAGCCACGATGACAGCCTACATTGCCAATCCCGATGGCAGCGACCGCCTGTTCGACACCATGGAGATGACCGTCGTGCAGCCGGTAACGGGTGTCACCTCTGACGTGGCGCGGGCAGACTTCCCTATCATCGGTGCCAACGTGGGTGACAACCTGACGTCCGTGCTCAATGCGCTGACCCACATCCAGCCTGCCGATGCTTCGAACCAGAACATCGTCTATTCTGTCATCACTCCTGAACAAACGCAAGACATCGATGGCATCCCCTTCCAGGCCGACGGCATCACCGTTACCGACGGCGTGGTGACAGCAGCCAAGCGCGGCTGGTCGGTGGTACGTGCCGAATCGGCAGAGAATCCCCAGTACTACTTCGACTACACAGTCATCATCGACAACCCCGCCCAGGATGTCGCCTTCGCCAAGGAGACGCTGACCATCCAGCTCCAGGGTCCCGAGCAGAATATTACCAATGATATTCTCGGCAACCTGACCTTCTCACCCGAGGGCTACCAATTCATCCACGAAGTGAACTTCGTGTCCAGCGACCCCAGCGTCCTCGGCGTGTCCTACAGTGGTACTACCGACAACCAGGGCAATCCCGAGGCTGAAGACACGGGGAATTACACCTTCTACGGCTATATGGAAGGAGAGGTGACGATGAATGTCTCCTTCAAGTATATGGACTACCTGGGCTACGACCTTGCCTGGACCAATGCCGACGCTGTGCCTAACGAGCAAGACTACATCCGCACCGTAGACAAGTCGTTCACCGTCGTCCTGACCCCGTCGCTGCAGGGCTTCATCATCACGATTCCTAACGCGCCGCTGGTGGCTGAAATGCCTGGGCAAGTGCTCATCTCGCCCGTTCCACAGGGCTTCGAACTCGACCTCGAGCAGCTCCACATCGATGTGCAGAGCTCCGAGATGCCGCAAGACTGGCCGTATGTCGACGTAGTAGACCTCGGCGATAACGGTGAAGGTTCTGTCGTCGCCTATGTCGATTGCAAGAACCCCGGCAGGGGCGTGTTCTCCGTGTCCTATGGCGAGCAACAGTATCCGGCGGAGAGTCTTGATATTGAAGTCGGTCAGCCGCTTGACCTGCAAGAGGGCTGGCAGTGGATGACCCTCTGGGGCAATATCCCATCGGGCGACATGACGACGGCCTTCGGCGACGACCTCGTGGAGATACGCTCGCAGGAGAAGCTGATGGCTAACGACCCGCAGTACGGATACTTCGGCGACCTGGCCAACGACGGTCTCGTGGCCAACGAGTGCTACAAGGTGAAGATGAACGCTACTCCTGAGTCAGACCCATACGTCATGTTAGACGGCACGTTTACATCGAAAGCCTTCGTGAAATCCATCAATGCCGGCTGGACATGGATTCCCAACCCATACCTCTGCCCCCGCGAGCTGAACCTGATCAACGGCAATGGCGGCGCGAAGAAGGGCGACCGCATCGTCTCGAAGAACAACGGCTTTGCCGAGTACACCGGTGATATGTGGATGGGTACGCTCACCCAGCTGCCTGCCGGCGAAGGCCTGCTTTACTATACTCAGACGGAAGGCTCCCTTATCTTCCCGGCCGAGTTCAATATGGGATATGTCGAAAGTGCAATGCCTGCTCCGCGCGTAGGAGAGAAGATGTGGCAGTATGATGCCCGCCGCTTCCGCGACAACATGTCGATGGTAGCCGAGATTGCCGACCTCACCGCAGGCGACAGCTACAGCATCGGCGCCTTCGTGGGCGACGAGTGCCGCGGCGAAGGTAAGCTGATTGACGGACGCTTCTTCATCACCGCCCATGCCAACAGTGGCGAGCAGATCTCATTCCAGCTCTACGACGAGACCACCGGCGAGCTGTTCGACATCCCCGGCACCGTGAAGATGCGCACCATGCAGGGAACCATCAGCCAGCCCTACCAGCTCGCCAAGGGTTCGCTCATCGGTACCGTCACCGGCATCGACGCCATCTCCACAAAGGTGGCTGCCGACAGCAAGGTCTACAACCTCGGCGGTCAGCAGACCAGCGACCTGCAGCGTGGTGTGAACATCATCCGCACCAACGACGGACGCACCGTGAAGGTCGTCAAGTAAACGATTCTTTCAAGGGAAGACGGAAGACAGTCACAAGGGTCTTCCGCCTTCCCTTTCCTCTTTTTCCCGACAACAACCCCCATTTATCCAAACAGCCGCAATATGAGAAAACGAACAGATAGTCTGAAAACCCTGCTGACAAGGAGAACGTGCTCCTTGTGGCTGTTTTTTGCCTTGCTGACGTCGGGCAGCAACGTCCTGGCACAGGACATCTCGCAGATAGCACAGAGCGATCCGCTCATCATCACGGGTTCCATCGGAACACGCAACACCTACTACCACTCCACCGGCAGCTATGGCAACGCCTCGCCGCTGAGCAATACCATCTATGCCAACCTCGACATCTCCATCTACGGCTTCTCCATGCCGTTCTCACTCTACTACTCCAACGACAACCTCGACTTCAACTACCCCCACATATCCTTCAACCTCACCCCGCACTATAAGAACTGGACAGGCTACGTAGGACGGTCGTCCATGCAGTTCAGCTCCTACGTAATGAACATGGCCTTCAACGGCGTCGGCGTAGAATATAATAATAAGAAGAAACGCTTCGGCGTGTTCTATGGTAACCTGCGCAGCGCCATCAACGACAACCCCGCCGACCCTGCAGCCCGCACACCCCAGTACCGGCGCGTAGGCTGGGGCTTCAAGGTGGGCTATGGCACCGGCGCCAACTTCATCGACATCTACCTGCTCCGTGCCCACGACCAGCTGAAGTCCATCAGCGAAGGCTGGCGCACACAGGTGTCGCCCGAGGAGAACCTCGTCGTCGGCATCAAGGGAGCCATCTCGCCGCTGCCGCGACTGGCCATCACCGCCAACGTGGCCACCTCGGCATTCACCGCCGACCAGCAGTCGGAGAAGATCACCGTCGGCGAGGCCGCCCGCTTCGACAAGGTGTTCGAGGCCCATACCACCTCGTCCGTGCGCTTTGCCGGCGACGTGAGCATGAGCTACTCCCTCTTCGGCGTCAGCGCTGCCCTCACCTACCGAATGATACAGCCCGACTACAAGTCGCTCGGCACCTACTACATGTCGAACAACTACCACAGCCTCGGCGTCAGCCTGAACACGATGCTCTTCAAGAAGATCTCGCTCTCAGGCTCCTTCTCAGGACAGGAAGACAACCTCACCAACAAACAGCTCTATACCACCCGCGGCTTCGTATATAATGCCATGGCATCGACACGCATCGGCGAACACCTGAACCTCTCGGCAGGCTATAACGGATACACCCAGGTGCAGGGCGACGGCACCGCCGTCGTCGACGAGCACAGGAAGATACACCGCCTGCTCCAGAGCTTCACCTTCACCCCCACCTATATGTTCGACACCGAGACCTTCAGCCATAACATCAGCGTCTCGGCCAACCTCACCGACAACAAAGACAAGAATAAATACGCCACAGGACAGAGTGACGTCAAGACCACCGGCCTCGGACTCTCCTATGGCATCACCATCAAACCGTGGGAGATAGACCTCACCTCGAGCCTGAGCCATCAGTTCTCCAAGGGATACCAGTCCGAATACCGCAGCGAGATAGGGTCGCTCTCCGCCAGCCGCTCCTTCCTCAAAGAAAAGAACCTCAGCGTCTCCGCCACGGGAACGCTCTGCTACAACGAGGTGAAATACAACTCGAAGAACCTCTCCTTAGGCTTCGATGCCTCCGTGGGATATACCCTGGCGAAAGTACATACCTTCTCCCTCGCTGGCGGCATGAACAAATACGGCGACGTGAACATGACCAACCGCCGCTCCAACCTCGACGACCTCGACATCAACGTCAGCTTCAACTACGCTTACACCTTCAGCCTCATAGAAATCAAGCGGAAAGCCGACAAGGAGAATAAAAAGATGTAACCATCCGATAACGATAGCGATATAACGAGAATACGAACAAGAAAACAGTCAAGATATGAAACGAATCCACTCCATACTTGCCACGCTGATACTCCTCCTCGGAGTCCTCACCGTCCATGCCCAGGACATCATCGTCACCGTGGCCCCCGTACAGCAAGTGTTGCCGCCGCAGGCATTGCTCTATGTGTCGCAGCCGGGTAAGTATTTCAACGTTTCGCTGACGAACAACTCCAAGGACGAGCAGTTCGTATATCTTGGCCTGCAGCTCGAGCAGACCATGCCGGCTTCAGGCCTCTCCATCTCCACACCGGCCTACCGCATGCCGGCATTCCCCATCGTCATCGCTCCCAATACCACACGCCAGCTCACACCGGCAGAGATAAAAACCCTCTTCAACCACATCCCGCCCAGCGAGATCGCCGTACCCGAGGGACTATTCGATAATTTCACCAACGGCTCCTTTGCACTCCTCCCCGAAGGCACATACAACATCCGTATGACGGCCTACAAGTGGGACCCGAACTACGCCGGACGAAACTCACAGATTGACATCCCCGTACCCGTCGTACTGAGCAACCCGTCGAGCGGAACCGCCATCTTCGACGTGTGCTACAAGGCGCAGTCGCCGGAGTTCCTCACGCCCGTCATCGGCATGGGCCAGGAGAATGAGGTGGCTACCGTGGACTATCAGAATGCACAGTTCACCTGGCGCGAACCCATCGTGGCCTGCAACACCACACAGCTGTCCTTCCGCTACGACTTCAAAGTCTATGAGCTGCTGCCCGGCCAGCTGCCCACCGACGTCATCGGTGCCAACGGCAAGAGCAACCCCGTGGTCTATCAGAGCGTGGGACTCATCAACCCGATGTGCATCATCCCGCAGAACATCGTCTCGGCAAAGTTCTTTGAAGACCGCACCTATGTCGCACAGGTCACCGCCTCGCAGGCCAATACCGCTGCCAACATGCTCAACTACACCCTCATCGAGAACGAGGGAAAGAGTAACATGCGCCTGTTCAAAGTCCAGCTCAACAAGAAGCCCGAACCCGAGCCCGAACAGCCCAAGCAGCCTGAACAGCCCGGGAAGGATGACGACGATGACGATGACGACGGAGACGGTGGCAGTGTGGAAGTGTCCGGCACCAAGGCCGAAGAGCTCACCGACTCGCTCTACAACTTCCGCAACCCGCAGATCGAAAAGCCCTCGTGGACGGGCAACATCGTGCGCCGATGCTATATGAAGGAAGACATCCCCGTGGAATGGCGCAAGGCATGGTTCCTCGGCGGCGACGGCCAGCGACAGGACACCGTCAAGATTGAATATACCGCACAACTCTTCAAGGGCGATCCCAACGAGGGTGCCATAGAAGCTGTAAAGTCAGAACCCATCTGGGAGCTGACCACCACCGAAACCAAAGACACCCTCCGTTGGGAGAAGATAGAAGATAAAGTCCAGAAATACGACTACCTCGTACTCCGCGTGACGGCCAAGAGCCTGAACGAAAAGTCGGTGTGTTTCGTCAACGACTCCGTCAACATCATCGACTTCGCACTCACCGAGCGCGCATCGAAGAAATACTTCCAGTGTTCCAACACCGTTGAGATAGAGAACTTCCAACCCACCGAGCAGAAGGCCGACTACTACAAAGGAAAAACCATTGCCATCGGTGAGTACCAGATGGAAATCAACTCCATCGAAGCCCATCCTAAAGGTAAAGGCGCATTCAAGGGACGCGGACACATCGAATGGACGCCCTTAGGCCATCGCGTGATGATTGCCGTGAAGTTCGACTCACTGGCCATCAACACCGACGACATCGTCATCGGCGGTATCGCCTATACCTATCCGGAAGAGTCACAGGCCGGCCCCAGCGACTATGAGGTCGTCCAGAAACTCTTCTCCGACTGGGGCATCGACAACCTCATCGGCGACAGCGGACTGCCCTACGCCTCTCAGCTGCAGGGCGCTGCCGACGGTGTCGTCAAAGACCTGGCCAAGGAACTCAATGTGGCCAAATACTACGGATGGGTGAAGAAGGGCGAGGCCATCTTCGACCAGCTCATGCGCGGTGAGGTGGACGACCTGCACCTGCCGCTGTCCATCCCGAAGAGCATCAACAAGAGCCCGGTCGACATGCAGATTGTCGACATGAAGTTCGCGGCCACCTACGCCACGATGAACGTCCTCGGCGAGTTCACCATGCCCAAGAGCAACCGCCTGAAGAACGACATCCTGCTGCTCGGCGCTCCGCGCCTCTGTATCAGTCCCGAGCGGATGCTCCCCGAGTCAGGAACGGTAGCGCTGCTCGGCGACTTCACCCTTGTGGAGCCGGAGTCGCAGTTTGAAGTGACCTTCAAGGCCCCGGAAGACCTCATGGAGCCCACCAACGGCTGCTTTGTCAGCTGGCATGGCAACGAGTTCGAACTCTTCGACCTCGATATGGACATGAAGATCCCCAAGCTCAAGAAGGTCGACAAGGCTACCGGCGAGGTGACCAACGACATGCCTGTGCTCAGCATCCAGACGCAGATCGGTGCAAAGGGATGGGACAGCTGGCATGCCCTCGTCACCATGGATTCCTTCGAAGCCGAGAAGCTGCCGGGATGGACCTTCACCGCACAGGGCATCGTCATCGACCACGACGGCTACTGGGACCCCGAAGGACTCACCTTCCCCGAAGGCTATAACCGCGACCATATCGAAGCCGTCTACGACGAAGAAGGTGTCGAGACCGGCATGGGATGGATGGGACTCACCATCGAGACCGTCAACATGCAGTTCCCCAAAGGCTTCCTCAAGGGCGACAGCCGCATGGAAGTCGGCGGATACAAGATGATTATCGACGGCAGCGGCGTTACCGGTAAGTTCGGTGCAACAGACATCGGCAACTGGAAAGCCGACGGATGGCAGCTGAAGATTAACGAGATTGTCTGCAACATCAAGCAGAACGACTTCTCCGGCAGCCACTTCGACGGAGCCTTCCACCTGCCGCTCACCGGCGACAATGAGATGGTGAACGTGCGCTGCGACATGTATCCCCAGAAGGATACCCAACACGAGGGCGCTATCGACTTCGTATTGAAAGTGCAGGGAGATTTGGACCTGAACTTCGACTTCTGGCTCGCCGAGGCCACCATCGATCAGCAGCAGAGCTACTTCCTGCTCGAAGCCATCTATGGCGACAACGGATACGACACCGAGGTGGAACTCTGCATGGCCGGAAAGATGGGCATCGGAGGTTCTGCCGCCGGCAAGTACAAGGATAAGATCAATAAGTACCTCGGCTACCTGCCGATGAAACCCCATGTGCCCGACATCCACTTCAACCAGATGCGACTGGCCACCAGCCAGCGAGGCAAGTGGAAGTCGAAATACGAGGCCAAGTTGCAGGAAGACGCCCAGAATGCCGCCGAGTCCAACAAGCTGGAGGGCGAACTGCTGAAACTCACCACCAACAAGGAGTTCAAGCTCTCCGACCGCTGCTACTTCGAAGTGGGCAACTGGTCGCTGGCCTCCTTCTCGAAAGAACTCGGACCCTTCAAGTTCAGCCTCGACGACTATGGCGTGAACATGAAAGGCAAGGATGTCGTGCTGGAGCTGAAGGGTAAGATCGGCCTCATCATGAAGGACTCGAAGAACCCGCTCGTCAGCGTGGGAGCATCCTTCGGACTCAATGCTAAGGTCGACATCGAGAACTTCAAGATTGAGTTCGACGAGTCGAAGGGCAGCCATGGCATCACCTATAACGACCTGAACCTCAAGATTGAGGCTGCCGGTCTCTCCTTCGACGGCACCCTGAAGATTGTCGACGAAGAGAAGAAGAAAGGCTACGCCGGCGATATCAAGATCAACCTGCCGGGCAACCTCTTCGAGCTCGACTGCACCGGCGGCTATTATAAATATGAAGAGGGACAGGGCAACAAAGCCAAGAAATTCTCTTACGGTTACTTCCAGGCCAAGGCCAGCAGCAAGGTGGGCATTCCCATCACGCCGCTCACCATCAAAGGCATCGAGGCCGGCGTCTACTTCAACTGCTCGCGCAACTACAACAAGTCGAAAGGCGAAGAGGGCGACCCGCAGCCCAAGGAAGGCGTCATCGGCGTCATTGCCGGCATGACGCTTGGCTCCTCCGACGGCGAGATCATCAAGGATGCCGAGTTCAAGTGCACCGCCGTCTACGACAAGAATGCCAACGAAGGCAAGGGACGACTCTCCACCTTTATGTTCAACGGCAGCGTCAGCGGTGTCGGAGGCATGATAGACTCGAAGATATCCCTCGTATGGTTCGAAGACGATACCGACAAATATCTGCAGCTGAACGTCACCGTCGACGGCAAGGCCGACGGAGCCCTCCACGATGAAATCAATGGCCTGGCCTCGCAGATGGCAGCCCTGAACACCGAGCTCAGTGCCGCCAACATCAAGAAAGAGCTGATAGAATATGCTCAGGGTGCCGCCACCGGCAACGGCCTCAACGACAAGATCGGCGACGACAGCCATGCCAACGATAATACCGAGACCAAGGCCCACGACAACTACTCCGAGAAGAAGAAGAAAGGCGACAAGATGGGCTTCACCGTGTCGCTCGACATGCGTCTGACGTTCCGCGAGAAAGGCAAGGACCTCCAGAAGTGTAAGTGGCACGTCTACCTTGGCGAACCCGACTGGGACAAGCGATGCAAGCTGACCCTCATCGATGTCAAGACGGGCATCGTCGACGTGAAGATCAATGCCACCATGTACCTCTGCTTCGGTAACGAGCTGCCCAACGACGGCCAGCTGCCGCCCATCCCCGATGAAATCAGCCAGTTCCTCAATGGTCAGCAGGTAGAAGGTATGGAAGGTGGCGACCTCACGAAAGCCAACGCCGCCCGTGAGCGTGCCGTGAAGATGACGCAGCAGGCTGTTGTCGGCGGTGTGATGCTGGGAGCCTCCGTGGCCGGATATGTCAACGTGCGCCTCGGTATCTTCTACGGAGAGATGGGCGTCAACGCCGGCTTCGACGTCAGCATCCGCAAGCTCGCCTCGCCGAAGTGTCCCGACACCAGCGACGGCAAGATGGGCCACAACGGATGGTACGGCGAAGGACAGCTCTACGCCTACCTCTATGCCACCTTCGGAATCGATATCGACCTGGGCTTCTGGAGTAAGAAGTTCCCCGTCATCGATGCTGCCATCGGTGGTGTGCTCCGCTGCGGAACACCACATCCTACCTACTTCCTCGGCGATGCCCGAGTGAAACTGAGCCTCCTGGGCGGACTGGTGAAGGTCAACCGCCGCTTCTCCTTCGAGTGCGGAACGGTATGTAACGTGTTCTATGGCAACCCGCTCGACAACTTCGAACTCTTCGGCGACTGCACCCTCGGCTCAGCCAGTTCCAAGGAAGGATGGGCCAAGGAGGCTGAGCTTGTCTCGCCGAACATCGTCAACAAACCTATGTACTATACGCAGGCACCGCTCGATGCCGGCTTCCGTGTGCTCGACGAGAACACCCTGCATCAGCTGGAGAACGACTGGACCGGCAGCACGGAGGAACTGGAGATGCAGTCGAAACGCACTTTCATCTTCCGTCGCACCACCAGTGCCTACCTCTATGAGTTCACCCGTCCGATAGATACCCTCTTGGTCAAGACATTCAATGGGACCACATACAGAGACCGCTATCGCTCCACACGCTACATTAGTACTATACCTGGCTACAAGAGTCAGAAGAAACTCACGACCAAGGACTACTCTCAGACGGTTCATGCCTTGGATATCAGTTCGCTGAACCCCGACCGCTACTATTGCCTGGTGGTGAGCGGCAATGCCAAGGAAATCGTCAAGGGTGTTGAAGTAGACCCGCGCAAGTATCACGATGAAGACAACTGGAAGGGCGACCGATGGGTGAACGAGCCTTGGTCGCAGAAGCAGATCTACTACTTCCGTACAGGCGGCAACGACATGGAAGAGCTCAACGACAGCACCGACCTGCAGCAGTTTGTGGCGCTGGCCTACCCGTCGGTTCGCGGACAGTTGAAGCCAAATCAGAACAAAGGCTTCCAGGAGGCCTATATCAACGACATTGCCAACCCCACCATTGCCCTGACGCAGGACATGCGCAGCTACTGCTATCAGAAGGGAAAGTTGAAGTGGAGGCTCTACAAAACCAGCGGCGGCGGTTCCAAACAAAAATTTACAGGCGCCAATGAGCGTTGGACGAAAGTAGTAGAGGCTGATAATGAGTTTGTTGAGAACGGGAACTGCCTCAACATGATTCCCAATACATCGACTTGGTGGTCAAAGGCCTATTATGCAGCCTACAACAGCGGTAGCTATCATCAGAAGCTGAAGCTGGAAATTGACTACGAAATACCGCATACATCACGGACTATTAGCATTGACACTGTCGGCTGGCAGACGGTAGTAGTCTCCAATTCGTCGCAGGCGTTAGCTTATTCCAGGGAGTTGGGTCGAAAGGTCAACGTGGGTGATAAGATTAATATTCCCAAGTTGAAGAGGTCCTTAAAGCTCAACACTTACTATACGACTCACAACCTGGCGAGTATCCGCCTGTCATCACGCAATGGCGACTGGCGCACGGGTGTCTATGAAAGCAAGGCCTACCACTTCACGGAGTATGAGGAACCCTATATCGGCGTAAAGCTGAAGAGCATCAAGTATGACCATGGTTTCAATGATTTGGGTTCGTCCTGCTATGCCGCCTACAGGACGGATGTCGACTATGCCAACGACAAGGTGGTCTACAACGGCAAGTCCTACCGACTCTTCGACCCGTATGTGTTCCTGTCGTATCTGAGCAACTACTTCTTCATCGGTGGCCTGCCCATCACGAACTACTCCTTCGAGACGATGCAGACCAGCGAGGGCTACTCCGTACCGTCTGCCGAGGCACTCATCTATCATGAGCAAGGCAATGTCTACAACGGTAACCTCAATCCGAGCAGCAACTATAACATCCGTAACGGAACGAAGAAGATCAAGGAGATGTCGCAATACTTCCAGTGGACAGAGTTCGGTGCCACAGGCCATCACTATCCGCTCCACTCCTTCAGCGAGTCCGACAAGCAGTGGTGCAACAAGATGGTGGTCAGCGGTCAGTCAGAGCGTACGCCGAAGGTTCATGCTTCCGCCAAGGAGTGGAACCGCATGATCTATGCCCTTTGGGACATTGCCCTGCCTTACTATATCGCAGAGAAGGCGTCGAGCATGGGTGGATGGGTTAAAACACCTAATGCCTATCTCGGTGGAAAAAGCACAACCTCACTGCAATCTTGGTATTTTTCAATCTGCTCTAACATAAATGATAAATACATCAAGCAGTCGCTGCAGCAGTTCAACAACACCTATCGCGGCATCTATATGAATGCCTCATGGGGCTGGCGCGAGCATGGCTATAGCGGTCCCCGCTACCGTGAAAGCGAGATACAGATACCGATGTATCAGTTCCCGTTGGTCTTCGGTGCCCAGTTCCCCAACAACGATTCCCACAAGTGGAAGACGCTGCATAAGTCTGTCGTCGGCCTCAGCAGCAACGACCGACGCCATCAGGAAATCTCACGTATGATGTTCTGCCGCCTGACCAACTCGGGTAAGGGAAATGGTTGGAACTATGGCGGCAAGACCTATACGAAAGACTCCTTCCAGGCGGGAGTAGGCTTGAACCACATCACCTCCATCGAGTTTGAGCAGTATCGTGTGAACGCCTTCGACATGAAAACCCAGACCTATGACTGCTACCAGATGGGAAACAACGGTCAGCCCGTCGAGCCCATCATCCTCAATAACCCATTTAAAAACTGGGTGAACTCGTATAATATTGACAATCTTAAAGAATGATAATGATGATGAACCATAGAATAGTCTCCATTATAGCCGCCATCGGAGCATTGTGGGCACTGGCAGTGCCCGTGCAGGCACAGACCTATGCCGAGTATCCCGACTCTGTCCGGCTGGACATGTTGCGGAATGACTCCCTGTTGGCACTGGCCGACTCCGTGGAAGCCATTCCCTACCATCCGTTGGTACGTTCAAGAATCAACCTGGCGGCGCGTGCCTATGGCGACAGCATCGTGCTGCGCTGGGCGCCCGAGGACTATGTTTCCTGGAAGTACCTCAACCAGACGGGTTATAACCTCATCCGCATCGGTGAGTCTGGCCTCGACACGCTGTTCTATGCCCGGAAGCCCCTGTCGAAGGAGCAGATGCTGGCGAAGTATCCGCAGAGTGACTCCATTGCCGTCATGGCCACCGAGATGATGTACAGCAACAAGCGCATGAAGTATAACCAGACGCGCAACATGCCGGGGTCCATCGGGGCCATGGTGGAGATGAGCGAGGAGCAGAACATGATGTTCGGCTTCGCCGTCCTCTTCTCGGAATGGCGCCGCGACCTGGCCAACGACATGGCGATGCGCTTCGTCGACACCAACGTGAAGAAGGGTGAAACCTACCAGTACATCCTCCATCCCACTATCCATCCCGAGGACTCCAGCATCATCTTCCAGCCCGGCTTCATCGAGGAAATAGAGAACACAAAGTATAAGCCCGAGCCCTTCGACGTGCAGATACGCGACAGCATCGTCTCCTTCTACCAGATAGACCTCTTTTGGGAACAGGGACCCTACAGCAGCTTCGAAGTGGAGCGCCGCGGACCGTCGAAACAAGAGGAGGGCCTCGACGGCATGGCGTGGGAACGCATCAACGAGAACCCCTTCGTGCCCTTCCAGAAGGACATGCCCTTCCAGGAAGAGACGTCGCTCGGCGACCAGGTGAAAGCCCCGGGATACTATGAATACCGTATCTTTGCCCACGACATGTTCGGCGACCTCACCGAGGCAAGCCCCGTCCACCGGGTGAAGATGGGCGACCTCGACCCGCCCATCCCGCCTGTCGTCACCTTCATCAACATCGACCGACCCGACGAGGACGACCCGACGGTAAACGTCACGGCCGAGGTGCACTTCCGCAAGGACTCCCTCGAAGACGACCTCACGGGCTTCCTGCCCCTGTACTACAACAAGCAGATTACCGGCGAGGAGTGGAAACCGCTCATGAAGGAGCCGCTGCAGCGCACCGACACGATGACCGTCATCGACGTCACCGGCCTGCGCTCGGGAATGATGGTCATCGCTGCCTACGACACCGCCCATAACGTGAGCTATTCGATGCCCGTCATGCTCCGCGTAGAGGACATGAGAGGTCCGGCAGCACCGAGCAACTTCTTCGCCTTCCCGCATGAAGACGGACGTGTAGAGCTGCACTGGACGGCACCCGACGACATCGACATCGACTACTACCAGGTGGTCTATGCCAACGACACTACCCACCCCTGGCTCTTCCGCAACGACGAAGGCATCCGCGACACGATGTACGTCGACTCACTGGCACTCGACGTGAACCAACGCTATATATATTATAAAGTACGCGCGATAGACTTCTCGACCAACGAGGGCGACTGGACCGACATCCTGCAGGTGGAGCGCCCGACAATGCTCAAGCCCACCGTTGCCCACCTCGACTCCGCATGGGTCGACCCGAAGGGTATCCACATGGACTGGATAACGGGTACCGACCAGCAGATGGCCTACCACAAGGTGTTCCGCTGGAAGGAGAACGAGAAGGAACGCACGCTGCTCGCCATCTGCGACGCCGACTCGGTGAAAGCCCTCAACAACGTCCTGCATATCGACGACACACCACCCTACGACCGCAAGAACAAGTACTACTATGCCATCGAGTCGTTCAACAACAGTGCCATTTCCAGCGACCTCTCCTTGGCCTACATGAACTACTACGAGGGACCGCTCGTCATTGACATCAAGATGACACTCGAAGGAACCTACGACCGCGACAGCCACCAGACGCGCATCGCATGGGACCTCGGCGAGGTGCCCGACTACGGACCATGGTACATCTGCATCTTCCGGAAGCCGCAGGGCGAAACGAACTTCCAGTTCCACACCTCCGTGGCAGCCGAGGACCGCAGCTACAGCGACGTCCTGCTGCAGAAAGGAGAGTCGGCACAGTATTACATCCTCGTGCAGTATGAAGACGGCCGCAGAAGCAAAAACTCGAATGTCGTCACCATCACCGCACCCGCTGAATAGTTATCCAAAGAAACAGAAAACAAAAACGATATGAACAGAATGCCTAAAAGAAGAAACCGCATGCCCTTCCTGTTGTCGTGGATGGGACTGGCGGCGGTGTTGCTCCTGACGTCGTGTGGAGAGTTCTTCGAATTTGAAGGCTTTGCCACTCCTGCAGGCACGATGACACTCGACCGCCATGAGGTGAACATCATGGTGGGCGACAGTCTGCTGCTCACACCCATCTTCGACCCCGACACCCTGTCGAACGGAAGCGTCTACTGGATGACCGACCAAGACGGCGTCGTAGAGATGGTGAAGGACAGCATCGTAGCCCTTGCTCCCGGCTCGGTGCTCGTGACGGCCATGTCGGTATCGGCACAGCTCATCGATACCTGCCGGGTGAACGTCATGCCCGTGTGGCAGGTCAACCCACTCGACTACCTCTTCGACATGGTGGTCTATGCCGACGTCTCCGTCCACGGCCAGAAACCTGACAGCACCATGGTCGTCGGAGCCTTCTGTGGCGACGAGCTGCGGGGCATCGGCGAAGTCAGACAGGCATTCGGCATCGACTTCATGGAGTTCCGCATCTGGAGCCAGTACCGCGAACGCGACAGCATCAACTTCCGTTGCTACCACCACGACAACGCCGTCATCGAACACTTCCCCGACTCGCTGGCCTTCGACGGCGAGATGCACGGCTCGCCCAGCAACCTCTTCAAGTTAGTGATAGAATAAGATGAACTTAATATATAAGGCGTATGATGATGAAACACTTCTCTGATTGGATACGAAATATATTCCACGGCGGTAACGCTGCTCCAAACCCATGGGGACGGGGCAGCATGCTCCTGCTCCTGACGTTCCTCCTCGCCGGCTGCTCGCTCTATCTGGACGAGGTGCCCGACGCCGAGGCCGACCCGAAAGACGACGTGGAGGGCTACAACGAGCCGGTACACCTCGAGACCGACGAGTATGAGATGACCTACCAGTTCAAGGACTCCACCCTCGTCATCTCCGACCGCATCAAACCCTACCTCATCACCATTCAGGAGGTCGACAGCGCCACCTACGATGTCTTCTTCGACGGCTCCATGCCCCCGAACCTGCTGCCCGTAGTCGGTGGCTACATCCATTGCGACGAGACCGACGAGCTGCCCTATCTGGCCCATAAGGTGGAGAGCGTTGAGCAGGAGAACGGCATGTGGCATGTCGTGGCGAAATACGTCTCGCCCTTCGAAATTTTTGAGGAGATTGCCATCGACGGCGTCCTCTCCCTCGATGCCTATGAAGACCCGGAGAACGGTATCTATCTGGCACCGCGCACTGAGGCAGAGGAAATCCAACGCCGGTTTGCCCTGACACACTATTATACAGGAACCCGAATCGATCCTATCGACTGGGACTCCCGCAACGTCTTTGCCGACGGACTCATCCTGACCAAGAGCTTCCCCAGCGATAGAACGACGGAATTAAGAAAAAACGACTTTGATAGAGAGGACAAAGATGGCGGAACCAACTGGATAACAACGGCTGGTGTGTCAACCGCAAAAGGGCCTTTCTTGCAGTTTGGCCTGAAGTTGCTGCCCTATATCCGTATCTACTACAACAGCAATGACAATGATGCCTGCGACTTTGCCGTGGGTCTCGACGGACGATTCATCATTGCATACGGGTTCCAAGGGGAGGGAAAAGTCGACGGAGACCTCTTCGAACCCATCATGATTTACGGAAAATCGCTCAAGGTCGGTCCGCTCAAGATAGGGGCAGGACTCTCGTTCACGGTGCATTTCGAACTATCCGGCCAAATGAATTTCGGTGTTCGCAATGAGCTGCCCTTCGGCGTGCGCGCCGGCTATCGCAAAAAGGCTAACGAGAAAGTCGGAAAAACCTATCACACAGGCTACGGACCCAAATTCGAAGACCTCCTTTATGCCGCCATGCCACAGCTCGGGGTCCTCATTGGTGATTCCCGCGACATATCGGGAACTATGAAGTTCAATGTCATGCCCAGACTCACCGCTGGCATCGGCTTCGGAGGAAAAATACCATCGTCAGGTGTCTCCGAGGCGTCCCTGAAGAAACTTATCGACGCAGGAAAAATCAAGAAAGAAGACCTCGATCCCAGCACCAATGAGGTAGGTGCTAAAATAAACCTCAGCTTCGGACCGGAGTTAACCGTCAACCTGTTGTCTCCTTTCAACAACGTCGAACAACTCAAGTCCACCAATTTCTTCGATGCCGGACTCTATGCTGTGCTCGATGGAAGCCTCAGTGCAAAAATCCTTGGATTCACCCTCCTCGACGAGAACTTTACACTGGCCAAGGTGCGCGTCCCGGGGTGCACCTACACCATCCCTTCCGTGCCTACCATCGACAACAACTCCTTCTTCTTGCAACCATCGGCCGAAGGACACGAAGCTTTCACCGCAGAATACAAGGTGAAAGACATCGGACTATGGGGAGCCATGGGACTGTTCCGGCCGAAACTCAATATCAGCCAGAACGGCAAGACGATAAGCAATATCGACAATGCTCAAGGCGTAGACCTTGACCGCACCACCCGCCACAAAACATTCACCTTCGGCATCAACGAAATCGAGAAGGACAAGACCTATCTGGCTACGCCGGAACTGGTGTTTGAAGGCGGAAACGCCCACATCCAAGGCGATGCCATACCCTTTGCCACACAGTCACCCTCCATGGCTGTCGTATGGATTGAGCAGACTGACGCCATTGAAACCTCCGACAAGAGTACGAATACGGTTGCTTACACCTTCAAATACCGCACAAAAGTTGCCATCAGAGGCTCGCAGAACATCGAATCGTGGGGCGTCACTCATTCCTTTAAGCTCAACCGCAAGGACAACGAAGATTGGACAAAAAAAGATTTCCGCATTAACAAACTTGACAAGCGCGACCGCTCCTACTACATCGACTTCACCCTGCGCGGACCCGCTGTCAAACAAGACCCCTCCGACCCAAACACCACCAAGAACCTATACTATCCCACCGTGCGTATCACACCTTGGGCTCAAATCGTCTACGATGGCAGTGGACTCATGGGCGACTATAAGGATTGTACCCTCGATCCGGGATTCGTGCCCATCAAGGAAATAGAAGGCGGCGAGCCCGACGCCAGCTTTGCCAAGGGTTACAACTGGGGTGTAGATGAAGACGGCGTCTCCACACCAACCGACGGCTCCGACTGGAGCTTTACCATCGACAGCGTCACGCCCGTTGACGAATAGATAAGACCAGCCAAATCTCCATATATCAGCAGACTCCACGACGCAGACTGTTCTCATGGTGGCTTTGCCCGGCCATCGCAACAGCCTGAGTCGTGGAGTCTGTATTCGTCACATCGCGTTTCTTGGCCTACGAAGAAAAAATACCCGGAAATATTTGGCGTTTCGGAAAGAATGTCATATATTTGCAGGCAGAATGTCGACTATTGAGAGACGTAGCGCATTCATCAACCAACAAGACAATTGTTCCGATCAATCTCATCCTATTCAATCAACAGCTTATGAAAAAGGTATTTGTCAGTTTCTTCATTTTCATTGCTACGGGCTTGGGCTCTGCCTTGCTCGGTGCACCGGGGGATGCCACCTTTGTCATTGGTATCATCTGTGCCGTGCTATATCTGATTTTTTCGGGGAAGAAGAAGTCGAAGGGAAACAGTTCGTCTGGCACGTCATACGCCGGACCGACACGATCATCGACGCTCGGCGTCAAAGGATCAAAGAAGTATTCCTCGAAGGCTGTTGCCCAGTTGCTGGATGACGGCGATTTGTATGTGTGCCGCTTTGCCGACGGCAGCAACATGACGCGGATAGACCTGGTGACCCGTGCGCGCATCGTCTTCCATGGAGGCGACCCTTACGTGGCCTTCCCTGACTATTTTTCCGGGGAGTACCGGCTGGACCACGGCTATTCCCAAATGCTTGGAGGCTATTGCATGTATGTCAATGAGGGCGGTGACAACTTCTACCTGATGGACCGCGAGAAATACATCATCCTCTACTGAGGTAGGAATCCTCGGAATGAGACGTTTTTCAATCAATCATCCGTAATTATTAATTATTAATTATTAATTCATTATTACTATGAGCAGTTGGTGTCAAGTAAAAGTGTTGAAGAACGGCCGCAGTGACTGGCCGTATGAGTATGCATGTGTATCGGCAATGGTCGGAGGCTTCCCTGGTGGCATGACCCGTGACGTACGTACCGATGACCGCGGGATAGCCATCATCGAATGGTCATCGGACAATGACCTGGAGAAAATCTATGTGTCAGGACAGACCTTCCCCGGGCCCTTTGAGAACGGACGCTCGTATATACTGCCCTATGAGGTTTAAAACCGAGTTGTTATGTTAATCTCGTCATTAGGAGAAAGGAAACAGCTATGAATAAAACGATTCTCATGGCCGTGGCAATGCTGTGGACGTTGGCGGCCAGTGCACAGGAAACGGTGGATAACACATGGAAACTGAAACCTCTGGCAGGCATCACCTTTGCCGACGTCTCGGAAGAAGGCGTCGACACCAAGATTGGTTTCGCTGTCGGCGTGGAGGCTAGCAAGCGCTTGTCAAAGAGCGTCGAATTCTCCATCGGAGCGATCTATGCTGCTGAAGGTGGAGAAGACGATGGGGTAAAGATGAACCTGAACTATATCAATATCCCGGTCCTGTACAATGCCTTTGTCTCTGAGCAGCTCGCCTTCGTACTGGGCTTGCAGCCCGGTTTCAAGACCTCTGCGAAAGCGTCGAGCAATGGCGTTACGATTGATCTCGACAAGGCATTTCAGGGAACGGAGGTAGCGATACGGGCGGTGGACTTGGCGATACCCATCGGACTTTCGTATGAATATCACAACCTGGTGTTCGATGCCCGCTATAACCTCAGCGTCACACGCTATGCCTCAGGCGAAATCAATAACGAGAAATCAGGCCGCAACCGCGTGTTCCAACTGACCCTCGGTTACAAGTTCAACTTGTAGGCAAGACAAAGGAAAAGGAATATGAAAAAGACTATCTTTATATTGCTCGCCGCATGCTTTTGCGGAATAGTTTCTGTAGCGGCGCAGCAGACTGCTTTCTGGCAGGTCAATGCGGAGGGAAACTATAGTTTTCTCAACAGATCCGACCATGACGCCTACGGAGCCGGCATCGCCGTCGGAAAGGCACAGAACAACTCGTTCATCGGCATGGGGACAGGCTGGTGGAAGGAAAGTGAGAATGATTTCCTGCCCGTTTATCTCAAACTGAAATATAACTTTACTGATACCACCGTGTCGCCCTACGGCACCTTGAAAGTAGGAGTTTCTTTCAACACCACGAACAATTGGCATGTGGGGGCACTCGCCCAGATCAGTGCAGGAGTCGACACGAAGTTGTCGGCATCGACAGGGCTTTATTTCGAAGCAGGAGCACAAATCTATTCCTTCTCTGTAAAAAACACCAGACGCAGTTCCTCATGGAATACGGGTTTCCTGGATAATACCACCTCCGAACCCGGGGTGGCCTTCATCCTGACCATGGGCTTGCGGTTCAACATGAACTGATGCTCACCCTAAAAAGGAAGGTGCCGGCCATAAAAAAAAAGACACCTTCCTTTAAACTTTTCCTGTGAATGATGGTGGATTGTCAGACAAAATGCGTAAATTTGCAACAGAATTGAAATGCCTGTTACAACAACAGTAAATCCCAAACACTTCCACCATGTCTATCCTTGTAGTATTTAAACTGTTAGGCTCGCTCGCACTGCTCATGTTCGGTATGAAGTCGATGAGCGAAGCCCTGCAGAAGATGGCCGGACCGCAGCTGCGCCATGTGCTCGGCGCGATGACCACCAACCGCTTCACCGGCGTGCTGACGGGTATGTTCGTCACCGCTGCCGTACAGTCGTCAACAGCCACCACACTGATGACCGTCTCGTTCGTCAACGCAGGCCTGCTCACCCTGATGCAGGCCATCTCGGTCATCATGGGTGCACACATCGGTACCACCGTGTCGGCATGGATCATGTCGCTGGGATTCTCGTTCAACATCACAGACTTCGTATACGTAGGGTTCTTCATCGGCATCATCCTCATCTATATGAAGAAACGGCGTATCATCGGAGACTTCCTCTTCGGCATCGCCTTCCTCTTCCTCGGACTGGGAACACTGAAAGAGACAGGGTTCGCCCTCGTCGAAGACCCGGGGGCATCGGCCGTCATCACCGCCTTCTTCCAGAACTTCAACGAACCCACCTTCTGGAACTCCTTCTTCTTCCTCGTCATGGGAACGGTGCTCACCCTGTGCGTGCAGTCCTCTGCTGCCATCATGGCCATCACCATGATACTATGCTCCACTGGCGTACTGCATATCGACCAGGGTATCATGCTCGTCCTCGGTGAGAATATCGGAACAACCATCACCGCCAACATCGTGGCCATGGGAGCTAACACTCAAGCAAGACGGGCGGCATTCGCACACTTCACCATCAATGTCATCGGTGTTACATGGGCCATCATCATCCTGCAACCCTTTGTCAACATGGTTTGTGGATTAGTAGGCTTCGACCGAACCATCGGACCCGACGACGCAGAATATGCCGTTAACCTGGGGAAAATAGCTATTGTGCTTGCCACCTTCCACTCCGTATTCAATATCACCAACACCTTCCTGCAGATATGGTTCGTGCAGTATATCGAACGGTTCGTATGCTGGGTCATCAAACCTAAGAAACAAGACGAGGAGGAAGACTTCAAACTCCACTTCATCACCTCTGGCATCATGAAGACACCGGAACTCTCCGTCCTCGAAGCACAAAAGGAAATACGCGACTTCGCAGAACGCATACAGAAGATGTTCGGAATGGTACGCGAACTCCTCGTCACCAAGGACGACGCCGCCTTCTCGAAACTCTACGCCCGCATCGAGAAATATGAGAGCATCTCCGACGATATGGAGATAGAGATTGCCAAATACCTCGACCAGGTGAGCAACTCCCACCTCTCCGACGAGACCAAGGCGAAGATACGTGCCATGCTGCGCGAAATCAGTGAACTGGAGTCTATCGGCGACGCCTGCTTCAATATGGCTCGCACCATCAACCGAAAGGTGCAGAACAAACAGGAACACTTCACTCAGCCGCAATACGAACACCTGCACCAGATGATGCAACTCACCGACGACGCCCTCACACAGATGAACGTCCTGATGACTGGACGGAAGGAGTCGTTCGACGTCAACCGCTCGTTTAACATCGAAAACGAAATCAATAACTTCCGACAGCAACTCAAGTCGCAGAACATCAACGACGTCAACAACCACGAATATACCTACGCCGTCGGAACAATCTACATGGACCTCATCAACGAATGCGAAAAACTCGGCGACTATGTCGTCAACGTCGTTGAGGCTCGCATGGGAACCCGACAGAAGGAAGCATAGAACATCTACGAACAGACGTTGTTTTTAGACAGACGAACAGACGGACAGATGTTTTTTTAGACAGACGTACATACGAACAGACGTTTTTTAGACATACGAACAGACGAACAGACGTTTTTTAGACATACGAACAGACGAACAGACGTTTTTTAGACAGACGAACAGACGAACAGATGTTTTTTAGACAGACGAACAGACGGACAGTCGTTTTTTAGACATACGAACAGACGGACAGATGTTTTTTAGACATACGTACAGACGAACAGATGTTTTTTTAGACAGACGAACAGACGAACAGACGTTTTTTAGACAGACGAACATACGAACAGATGTTTTTTAGACATACGAACATACGAACAGAAGTCTAAACGACTAAACGACCAAACAACTAAACAACTAACAAGACGGACGGACGTTGTTTAGTTTGTGGTTTGCGTGTTGTGGTTTTCCCGCAAGAAAAAGTCTATTCTGCGTTTTATAAGCAAAAAATAGCGCAAAAATTTGGTCAGTGACAGAAAAACCACTACCTTTGCAGTCGATTTCTAAAATGCCTGTCCAATGGTGTAATGGTAGCACAACAGGTTTTGGTTCTGTTTGTGGTGGTTCGAATCCGCCTTGGACAACAGAAAGAGGGTAGCAGAAACCATTCTGCTACCCTCTTTCTGTCTTGCTGCCCTTACCTCTTGTCCTTGTTGTGCCACATCCTGATGTTATAGTCCAGGTTCTTGGCACTGTCCTTCTTGAAGAGCTTGGAATTGATTTGCGATCTCAGGTTGGTGGTGCGTTGCGGGCTCACATCCAGGAGGTTGCCGCACTCGGCAGGATTGAAGCGTAGGCGTATCAGGATGCAAACAAGAAATTCCATTCGGGTAAGTCCTTTTTTCATGTCGGAGATGAAATGATAGAAGTCTGGTTGTTGTTGGCGAACCATCGACAATAGAATGTCCAATTCCTGTTTTGAGGCAGGTTGCACGCTTTTGTGGAGTTTCTCTAACAGTAGGTTGCCCTTCGTCATCTCTTCCATCATTTCGTCGGCATTGCCTTCCGAATGCTTCATGACGATAGTCGCCTGTTCCTCCAGGTCTTCTTCTTTCTCTGCTATAAAGGCAGGAAGGTCTTGTCTGATCTGGTGTAGCTCTGCCGACAGTTTCAAGTAGCTCTCCATGGCATCGGCGCGTTCTTGCTCTACCCGCTCTTTGTCCTTCCTCAAATGCCGGAAGCGATAGGTGATAGCCCAGGCAGCGGCAGCCAGAACAATGAATGCCAGTAAGATGGTGGTTTGGATCTTGCGCTGGATAAGCTGACGTTTCTCTCGTTCTATCTGAGCCTCTTTCTGCTTTACGGAATAGTCGTATGTGGACTGTATCAATTGCAGGCTTTTCTTATTATCCAGGCTGTAAGCCTTATTATTCTGAGAGTAGGCAAGCATGGCGTATTTCGCCACTGAATCGGGCTTGTTCAGATGTTCATAGACCCTGAGAAGTCCAATAGTGGCCATTTGCTGGTTGTTGAAGTCTGTTGTGGTGTGCTTCTCCTTATAGAACAAATATGCCGCAGAATCCGGATGCCCTGTTCCCAGATAATACATCCCTTTATTATAATAGAAGACTCCCATGCTTTTGCTGAAATTCTGATAGCTCGGATTCCAGGCTGAACTCTTCTCAAATATGTCAATCAGTTCTTTTGCTTTTTCGTAGTCACCATATTCGTTGTAGATAGGAACCATCCCGCCTATGAAAGTCTTCTGCATCATCTTATTTCCAAATCTGACAGCCATCTCGTATCCTGCCTTTAGCTCTGATAAGACGCGGGCCGTATCTCTTTGCATGTAGTAAGCCCGACTCCGCATATTGTAGGGATAAAGCATCGCTAAGGAGTCTCCATCCTTCTGTGCGCATTTGCCCATCATGTCGGCTTCGTGAATCATCTGTTGCGACAAGAGCTGGGATTTATACAGGTCATAGGCTTGGTTGTGAATACAGACAAGAACGTGATAGTCGCAGTCTGCCTGTGTCGTATCTGCGCATGATTCGGCTTTCAGATAGTATTCCAAAGCCAGAGGACCGTCGCCCAGCACCAGATAGATACGTCCCAGCAGGTAATTGGCACGTAGACGGTCGTTGGCTGTGCCATGCCGGTCGTAGTAGGCCACAACCTCCTTCATCGTGCTGTCTGAGGTCAGAGGCAGATTATTCTTGTTGATGGCATCTGTCAGTAGCATCTCATACCGCATCCGAGAAGCCTTCTCTCGCGGTACTTCCATACCTTGCAGAATGGACAAAGCAGAGTCGGGATGGGTAATCATCAGACTGTCTGCTTTTTCCATCAGGACGTGTTCAGGCCTTTTCCTTATGTCCGAACAGCTGGAAACGATGAGGATAAACACCAAGAGTAGACGCATTACTTTTTTCATCATATATTAGAAATTGGTTCTGCTTGCAAAATTACTCTTTTTAAATGGAACACCACATGCAAATCTTGTTTTTTTGCAGTACACGAAAAAAGTGTAATAATTGTTGCAACAGCTTGTATAATAAAGGGATATCTCAAATTTTACACGAAAAACGTGTAAAAATAATCCCTCTAAAACTTGCTTGCATTCCTTTTTATCCTTAATTTTGCCACCAGAAAACCGGAAATTAACCCTAAACCAATAGCCTGCTATGAAACGAATAAAAATGATATCCGCACTGCTCCTGCTTGCATCGCTGACTGTGTGTGCCCAGACGAGTGGGAGGCAGTGTTTATGAAAAAAAAGTTATCATCAAATAGAGTTTTATACTTATTGTTGAATATTAAATAGTTTATAATTATGAAAAGACTTATTTTTTTCCTCGGTGTAATTGTCAGTGTTTGCACTGTTTGTGCACAGACTGATGATGGTGTCCTAATTGCTCAAGACAGTAGGTCTCTTTATATTTCATCACCAGAATTGGAAAGTTTTGTTGTGGTTGACAAAGAATCCGCAAAGATGAGTTTCTTCAATGAAAAGAACAGTGGGTTGTCATACCCTGTTAATAGTGCAAAGCTGATTGATGGTATTACAGCTCGTGAAGGGGAAGCATGGTTCTCTGTCAATGGGGGTAGCGTGTTCCATTATGCAGACGGGTGCATTGAACCCGTTGCCAATAATCTACGTTCCAGACAAGGATCTCTCACGTTAGATGATGCAGATAATTTTTGGGCTAGCGACGGGTATTCGCAGATTTATATGTCTGACCCCCTTTTCAAGGACATCCGAACTTATGACATCTCTCAGGACAATAGTATAGGTTCACGGATTTTTGATATGAGCGTAGACCGAAAGGGTCGTATGTGGATAGCTTGTGCAGCCTATGGCGAAGGTGGTGTCTATAGTCATTTGCTTTGCCTGTCAGAAGGACAGTTCACAAGTTTCCCGGAGACTCTCAGAGAGAGTCGAATCCATAGTGTTGACATTGATGCTGAGGGGAACGTCTGGTATTATTGCAAACGCAATAACGAAGAAGGGAAAACATCATGGCACCTGGTTAAGTTCGACGGAAATGTGTTTTCTGACATGCTGTTACCTGAGGGGTATGAGGAGAAGCCATGCAAGATACGCTTCGACGAATACAATCGTCTGTGGCTAATACCAAGGACTGCAGAAGTCGCCTGCTTGGAAAATGGTGAATGCACCTTAGTAGAGATACCCTCTCCTGGGTATCTGTATATCCTGTCGGATGTTGTATTTGATGGTGGAAAAGCCTATGTTATCGCGCGTGGCTCTGTACAATCCGTCAATCCGGACACTGGTCAGGCCGATGGGTATGGACTCAAGCATATGCGTGCAATTCTCTATACTGTCAGTGATGGACAAGCTGCAATGACTCCGATTCTTCCTACTCCTGGTGGCACTACAGCTGTCGACGAGATGCTGGCAAAGGATGTTCAGGAAGGTCCCGTCTTCGACCTTCAGGGCAGAAAGGTTGATGCCATCCAGCACAAGGGCGTATATATATCGAACGGCAAAAAAGTTGTAAGATAATATATGGTTGCGTTTTCATCCTCCTCCCAGTATGGGGGGAGGAATGAGAAAAGCCGTGCGGAGTATTATTTTTGCAGTACACGAGAAAAGTGTAATATTTGCTGCAACAGCTTGTATAATAAAGGGATATCTCAAATTTAACACGAAAAACGTGTAAAAATAATCCCTCTAACACTTGCTTGTATTCCTCTTTATCCTTAATTTTGCCACCAGAAAACCAGGAATTAAACCTAAACCCAATAGCCTGCTATGAAACGAATAAAAATGATATCCGCACTGCTACTGCTTGCATCACTGACGGTTTGTGCCCAGACGGTCCGGATGTTCTACAATCCTACTTATTCGATTGTTGATGGCAAGGCGTCGGCGACGTTCGACATCTCTCTTCCTGAAGAGGGAGCCTATATGGTATACTGCTGGATACAGGGTGTGAAGAAGTCTTCAGGCGGTTATCACTCTTATACGCTGAAGACGGTAGGTTCCGGCACGTCTTCTGTTGTTCATCAGAACAGCGGCGACTGGGGTTATTCTCAGGGTTCCTATATTTTCATTCCGTATTATGTGACGCAGCTTCGCATAGAAGGCGGCAGCATGGTTGACGTTCCGAACGTGGAGTGTCTTGCCGTTGTATCGGAGCCGATGACGCTGGGCAGCGGTTATGTAGCCATGAAGAACCACCTTCAGCACCCGTCATCTTCGTCGGGAGCCTACGCTTCCGAGTTTCATTATCATGACAGCATCGGCGACAGCAGCTACCCTCCGGTAGGCTTTATGGCGAAGCGCGACAAGGCGCTGTACTATACCTTCCAGCGCAAGGAATACTACTTGGCCGGCCAGACGGTCACCGTCAGTGTGACGTCCTCGCTGTTGAGCAGTGGCAGCTGTGTAGTCAACCTGTTTGCCGACACGGAACATCCGACTTACAGCTGGACGGGTAACTCTTCGCTGACGGCCCAGATAACGTCTTCAGGTTTCTACAACGTGATGATCCGCGGCAATGCAGACGGTGTATGGGGTACTTGTGACTTCAACATCAACGGTGAGCGTTATTTCGAGGATGTCCCTGTGAATACGAGTCTGGACGTTCTTGACGATGACTATCTCGACCATAACCGCTGCTGCTTTGCCCTGTGCAGCAATGGCGATGCGGCGTCGATGTTGCTCAATCCGGTTGGCAGTGTGTATGTATACAGTGAGGATCATGGTCTTCAGCCGAGTTCCGACTTCGACTGGGGGGTGAACCCGTTGGCCATCCAGCGGATGCTTCCGGGTTATGCTCATTTCACGACGTTGAGCAATTCCATTCCCCAGAGTATTTTCACGGCCAAGGCCGATGTGTATACGGGTGTTACCTATGGCAGCAGCTACCTGTTGCTCAACCCGACGGACTATCCCAACTACAAGACTGGCGACAGGATGATCTCCGCACCGGCTTCAAACCTTTATAGTACTACTTCATGGGCCTTTGGTGACTGGTCTGCCGCTTATTTATATGAGGGTGACGACCTCTCTTGGCCTGATGCATTAGAAGATTTGGATAACTATGCAGCGGTCTATCATTATACCCGGAGTGGAGCTAATGCAACAAATGCGCAGGTTGATGTCTATACGCGTCACGATGATAATCTTGATGCGGATATTCTTTCTCTGGCATCGGTCAAGTCGAAAGGGCATTACTATGCAGCAGGCTATGGCTGGGAGAGTAAGTTGGGAGAACATGAGCGTGTATTCCATCCAAGATATTCGCTTGCAGGGGGAATAGGCGGAGAGATATCTCTCTATTATAAGCGGTCAGTCCTATCTGGTCAGTCCGATTTGCATCCATGTGACTTGCGTATTGTTGAGAATGCGTCTTTTACGTCAGAAGAGAAATCTTTCTTAGATGGACAGATAAGAGAAGTGGAGCCAGAGGTCCTTTCTGAGTTTTATGAACGTTGGTACCAGTGTTCAAATGCAAACCGATATTTCCCAGTAATGTCCCTTATGCAATACAAGACGTGGCATGGCTACTCGGAGTTGCTTGAGTATTGCATGGCTCATCCAGAGCTTCTTTATCCAGTATGCCATTTGGTTGACGAAGGCTATGGCCTGGGGATACGGCTGCTATATGATATGACCTCTGCTACGTATGGTGACCTGCGCAAGCCGTTGTCAGAGCATAAAGCAATAAGTAAAGATGTTGGCAGCGATAAATATATCATCCGCCCGCCGCGGACGTCAGCAATTCTGTATGCAAGGAAAGTTCTTGGTGCTGTTCACAGACGTGTCATTTCTGATGTAACAACATTCAGTACAGATTCGTTTTTTCAGACTTCCTATGACAATACAGAGCTTACGCTCACCTTCGAATTAGATGTAGCCGAGACAATAACCATTCAGGTGTATGACATCACCAGTCAGACGTTGACCACCATCCTTGGCGGAGAGACGTTGGACATTGGAACACATGTGGTCCCTTGTAAAATTAGCACGCCGGGGGTTTATGTTATCAGCATGAACGTTGGCGGTTCTGTGTACGAGAAAAAAATATTTCTGCATTGAGTAATTATAAAAAATTCTTATTAACATTTTTACGATTATGAAAAAACTTTTGTGTCTATTAAGCGCCATACTGACGTATGGAACGTTAGCATGGGGGCAAGCCTATGGCGTATGCCTGTCGCAAGATGATGGGAACCTATATATTTCGGTTCCAGAGTTTGAAAGCTTTGTCGTAATGGACAAGTCCACAGGAACGATGGACTTTTATCATGCGAAGAATAGTGCTTTGGACTTAAGCGCAGGTCCGTTCCTCGTCAATGGCATCGCCGGAAGTAATGGCGAGGCATGGATAACCTATGGTGGCAGTTTTCGTGCCCATTATGCTGACGGTGTTTTTGAAACGTATGGCAATATAAATGGGAACTATATGTTTTCCAATCTTACACGTGACCTCGAAGGGAATCTGTGGGCCATCAGTCGTGGTGTGAGTGCATACAAATTAGACTCCGACTTAGCGCTGAGCGGTGTGTACACCCTTGAATCCACCTATGCTGACATGTCGATTATCAAGTCACTGGCGGTAGGACAAGACGGTAGCATCTGGTTCTTCGGTATTATTTACGATGATGTGGAAGGAGGACAGCAGCGTTCTCCACTATTCAAACTGACCGATGGGAAGTTTCAGTTCTACCCTGCCACCAGGGCATCGGGAATCAGTGCCATTGCTGTTGATGCATTTGGAAACGTATGGTGTGCCAGAGACAAATACAATGACCTTGTAGTCTTTGATGGTAGCACCCTTGAGAAGAAAATGGATTTACCCGAAGAACTTAAAGGTCATCTCTTTGAGGACATGAAATTCGATGAACAAGGGAGACTGTGGATCTTGTCTCGAGCAGGATTTATTAGTTGTGTGGAAAACGGAGTCTGCCGAGTGTATACCGTACCAGCAATGTCTTACCACACCAGTATGGTGTCCCTTTCCGTCTGTGGAGAAGATGTCTATGCCATAGGGTATGCCTTCGTCAATAACGTGAATCCTGAAACAGGTCAGATAGACGGCTATGGAGCCCGGCATGCAAGAGCCATCCTATATGGCATATCCAATGGGGAAGTGAAGGCGACCGAAATCATTCCAACAGTTTCCAATCCGACTTCCATCGGCCAAGTTGGAGTAACCACTGCAGACTCTCCCGTCTTCGACCTTCAGGGCAGAAAGGTTGATGCCATCCAGCACAAGGGTGTATATATATCGAACGGTAAAAAAGTTGTAAGATAATTAATGGGAAAGAAAAAGTTTCTCCGCTTGAAAATTGTGTTTAAAAAAAACAACCTGCCAGCATTCTGCGGCAGGTTGTTTTTGGTTATTTCTCAGATGTTGTCTGCGAAAGCTTATTTCAGTTTGGTGTAGCCGTAGGCGGCATCGTTGCCAAGCTCTTCTTCGATGCGGATGAGCTGGTTGTACTTAGCCATGCGGTCGGTGCGGCTGAGTGAACCGGTCTTGATCTGTCCGGAGTTGGTAGCTACGGCGATGTCGGCGATGGTGGTGTCCTCGGTCTCACCAGAGCGGTGTGAGGTGACGGTGGTGTATCCGTGACGGTGTGCCATCTCGATGGCTTCGAGGGTCTCGGTGAGTGAGCCGATCTGGTTTACCTTGATGAGGATGGAGTTGGCGGCACCCATCTTGATGCCTTTCTCGAGGAACTTGGTGTTGGTCACGAAGAGGTCGTCGCCGACGAGCTGGCAGCGGTCGCCGATGCGCTTGGTGAGTTTCACCCAGTTGTCCCAGTCGTTCTCGTCGAGGCCGTCCTCGATGGAGTCGATAGGATATTTGGTGATGAGCTGCTCGAGGTAGTCAATCTGCTCTTCGGCAGAGAGCTTCTTGCCGTTGGGATCCTTCTGGGCACCGTTCTTCAGCTGGCGGTAGTCGTAGAACCACTCGCCATTCTCCTGTACGGCGAACTCAGAGGCTGCGCAGTCCATGGCAATCTTCACGTCCTTTCCAGGCTCGTAGCCGGCTTTCTTGATAGCTTCGACGATGGTGTCGAGAGCGTCTTCGATGCCGTCGAAGTTAGGAGCATAACCTCCTTCGTCGCCTACGGCAGTAGAGAGTCCGCGTGCTTTCAGCAGCTTGGCCAGGTTGTGGAATACTTCAGCACCCATGCGGATGGCTTCCTTCTCGCAGCAGGCACCGACCGGACGGATCATGAACTCCTGGAAGGCGATGGGGGCTGCTGAGTGTGCGCCACCGTTGACGATGTTCATCATCGGTACGGGGAGCGTGTAGGCGTTGGCACCGCCGATGTAGCGGTAGAGGGGTACGTTCAGGGCTTTGGCAGCAGCCTGTGCGCAGGCCAGGGAAACACCGAGGATGGCGTTGGCGCCGAGTTTCGACTTGGTGGGTGTGCCGTCGAGGGCGATCATCTTGTGGTCGATGGCGCGCTGTCCGAATACGCAGTCGCCTTTGAGGGCGGGAGCGATGATGGTGTTGACGTTTTCTACAGCCTTGAGGACACCTTTTCCGAGGTAGCGGCCTTTGTCGCCGTCGCGCAGTTCGAGGGCTTCGTTCTCACCGGTGGATGCTCCGGAGGGTACGGCAGCGCGTCCCATGACGCCGTTCTCGAGGGTTACTTCAACTTCTACGGTAGGATTTCCACGTGAATCCAAAATCTCTCTTGCGTGGATTTTTTCAATTTTCATAGTGTGTATAAATGAAATGGTAATTTAATTTCGCGTGCAAAGGTACGAAGAAAAAAAGAGAATGCCGCATGATGCGTAGAGTTTTTAGTAATTAGTAAGTTAAAGAAAGTAAATTGCGAAAAGATTTGCGGATTTTGAAGATTTAGTGTAACTTTGTGGCGAAAAGAAGAATTGTAAAGAATACGTGGCGTATGAAAAAGAATTTCCCAACATGCTCGTGGAGTGTCGTGGCTGCCCTGGCCGCGCTTCCTGCTGCTGCACAGGAGCATCCTAACGTGATCGTGATTATGGCCGACGACCTGGGGTATGGCGATGTGAGTGCCTACGGGCAGACGTCGGTGTCGACACCGAATATCGACCGCCTGGCCCATGGCGGTGTGTGCTTTACCGACGGTCATGCTACGTCGGCTACGTCGACGCCGTCGCGCTATGGGCTGTTCACAGGGATGTATCCCTGGAAGAATGCCGATGCGAAGATCCTTCCCGGCGATGCGCCCCTGCTCATCCCGCCTACGCAGTTCACCATGCCGAAGATGTTTCAGCAGGCCGGCTATCAGACGGCAGCCATCGGCAAGTGGCATCTGGGCATGGGCTACGGGAAGATAGACTGGAACAAGCCGATATCGCCGAGTGGCAATGCCATCGGCTTCGACTATACATGCCTGATAGCAGCCACGGTGGACCGCGTGCCTACCGTCTATGTGGAGGATGGCAGGGTGGTGGGTCTGGAGGCTGACGACCCGATCTTCGTGGACTACGAGCGGAACTTCCCGGGTGAGCCCACGGCGCTGACCCATCCGGAGTTGGTGACGACGCACTGGTGTCACGGCCATCAGGGTACCGTTGTCAATGGCATCCCGCGCATCGGCTTTATGAAAGGTGGCCGACGGGCGCGGTGGAAGGACGACGAGATGGCGCAGTATCTCCTCGACCGCATCGAGGGCTTCCTTGATGACCGTTGGCAGTCCGACCGGCCGTTCTTCCTCTACTATGGTCTCCATGAGCCGCATGTGCCCCGCACGCCGATGACGCGCTTTGCCGGGTCGACGCCGTTAGGACCGCGCGGCGACGTGATTGCCGAGGCCGACTGGTGTGTGGGTCAGCTGCTCGACATGCTGGAGGCGCGCCATCTGCTTGATAACACCCTGATTGTCTTCTCCAGCGATAACGGTCCGGTGCTCGACGACGGCTATGACGACGGCGCACGGGAGTCGGCGCCGCTGCACGACCCCAACGGCGGGCTGCGCGGTGGTAAGTACAGCCTTTTCGATGCCGGTACGCGGGTGCCGTTCTTCGTCTATTGGAAAGGACATATCCGTCCGGTCGTCAACAGCCATCTGGTGTCGCAGCAAGACCTGGTAGCCTCGCTGGGTAAGCTCATCGGGCAGGAGGTCCCTGCCGGACTTGACTCGGAGGAGATGATCGACGTGTTTCTGGGGAAGAAACAAGGCGGGCGTCGCCGGATGGTGGTGGAGGCCGGAGGCCGGCTGGCTTATCGTGCTGACCATTATGCGTTGATACCGCCTTACCATGGGGCGAAGACCAACGAGACCGGCAATGAGCTGGGCGTCGTTGATGACTTCACCCTCTACGACCTTGCTGCCGACCCCACGCAGCAGACGGATGTCACGGCTGCCAATCCCCGCTTGAAGGAACGGCTCAAAGGGGAGTTCCTGGACCTTGTCCGCGGGTACTACAGCCCTGCCACAGAGCAGGAGAGCCTGAAATGAAAAGAGCGTTTATTGCTGTCCGCAACAAACTCCGCCTTTAACCCATACCGGTCGTTAGGATTGATGCCAGATTAGGATTTGCTCCGAGCTGACGGTTCGCATCGTTGATGAAGGCGTAGCGGGCAACGCCGAGGCAGGACTTAAGACGGGCTACCTGGCTTAGACTGTCGGTCTATCTGGCTTAGACCATTGGTCTACACGGCGTAGACCAATGGTCTAAGCAACGTAGAACGCCACCCCTATTCTGATTGGTGAGTTTGGTGTTTGGCCTTTGGTATTTAGCTTTTTATTGCTGTCCGGTAAACTTTTCTTTTATCTTTGATATTCCCTGTATATAT
>CAMNII010000023.1 GCA_946540435.1 uncultured Prevotella sp. | reverse complement strand
TCGGCCATTGCCGATACCGACGGTGCTGCCGACGAGGGCTTCGACGGTGCTGCCGGCATCTTGACTGCCCCTGTTGGCACTGCAGCCACAAGCGTCCCTGGGGCCGTTACCGTCTCGTCAGCCATGGGAGCCGTCGGCGAAGCGGGAGACGTTACGGCCGCAGGTGTTCCTATGGTTTCGGCAACTAATGGCCGTTCCTCTTTGTCATACTCATAGACGACAAAGAGGCCTGCCATGACCAGTGCCACGGCAGCAGCCCAATACCACCAGCGGATGACCGCCGGTCTGGAGGCAGGCCTGTCATTCGAATCCGCCTCCGCAGCCATCTGGCGGCTGATATCCTCCCACAGTCCTTCCGGAGGAGCCATCCGATGACCCTCAAGTTTCTGTTTGGTTTTCTCTGTCCAGTTCTCTTTCATCCTCGTTTCTTTTTCAATTCATTAATTCTTCTTGCCAGCCATTGCTTGGCGTAATGCAGCTGGGAGGCCGACGTGCTTTCCCTGATTCCCAGCATCTCTGCTATCTGGCGATGGGAATAGTTCTCGAAAACATAAAGGTTCAGCACCGTCCTGTAGCCGTCAGGCAGTTCCCTGATCAACTGGTGTAGCTCGTCGGGGGTTATCTGTTCGGGATCGGGGTCTTCCCCACTCTCTACGGTATCTTCCATATCAGCTGTTTGTTCGGCAAAGGATTGTCTCTTCCTGTCTCTCAGGTATAGCAGGGACTCGTTGGCGACAATCTTGTGGAGCCACCCACGGAAGGCCTTCTCACCCCTGTAATCAACCGTCGGAAGGGATTTGAAAATCTTCACGAAACTGTTTTGCAGGACATCCTTTGCCTCGTCGGCATCAGGCACATAGCGGCGGCAGACCGATGTCAGCTCACCAACGTACAGCTGGTAGAACTGCCTCATCGCCCTTTGGTCATTCTGACGTATACGCGCTATTATCTCGCCGAGCATTTTTTCTCTATTCTACAATAAGAATTCAAAATTACGTAAATCTTGTATGTCCGAAGAATATATTATCATTCTTTAACACTTTGGCATACAAGAAATGCCCGCTGAAGGTATTATTGCAATAGAAATCATTAATATTTTCACACAAATGCATATGAGAAAAATGAGAAAACACCTTTATCTCGCTATGGCGCCCATGGCGCTCATGGCGACCATCAGCCTGACGCTGGCATGCGCCTCGTCAGATGAAGAGCCCGACAGTCCTGACGAAGTAAAACACGTGGCAAACATGCTATCGTCAACCACACCCATCCAGCTGACCGGTCAGCAACGCGTCTTTGCGGAAGACAACAACACGTTTAGCCTGAACTTCCTGAGAACCGTCAACGAACAGGAGGCCGACGGCAAGAGTTTCATCTACTCACCGCTGAGCATCACCTATGTGCTGGCCATGGTGGACAATGCCGCTGCCGGACAGACGGAGAAAGAGCTGGAACAGACCCTGGGCTTCCATGAGGGAGGCATCCAGGCCGTAAACGACTACTGCAAGAAACTGATTGACAACCTGCCGAAAGTCGACAAGAAGGTCAACCTGAACATTGCCAACGCCATCTACGTAAATGACCGGTACCAGCTGAACCCACAGTTCGTAGAAGACATGAAGCACTATTACGACGCCAAGGCAGAAGCACTCAACTTCAGTGACATCAAGAAGTCGGCCGACATCATCAACAAATGGTGCGACGAGAAGACCAACGGCATGATCCCCGACATCATCGACGCCACTGACCCAGATATGATATCCTATCTGCTGAATGCCATCTACTTCAAGGCCGACTGGGCATCGAAGTTCGACCCGAAGAACACCAAGACTGAACCGTTCACAACAGAAAAGGGCGAGACCCAGTTGCCGCTCATGCATCAGACGGTGCTGATCAACTATATGAAGAACACTGTCTGTTCGGCCGTCGTCATCCCTTACGGCTCAGGGCTGTGGAACATGACGGTATACCTGCCGGAGGAAGGAACGACGCTCGACGACATGGTCGGCTTCCTCACCACCGATCCCGCCATAAACAGTCAGGGATGGAGCCAAGCCGACTTCGAACCCTATGAGGTAGACCTGAAGCTGCCGCGCTACGAGACGTCGTCAGACACCGACGAACTGCCGGACGGTCTCATCGGCCTGATGAGCGAGTTAGGCATCCACCAAGCCTTCGACGACGGCCTGGCAGAGATTCCCAACATGTGCGACGGAAACCTCTTCATCAGCATGATGCGCCAGAAGGCCAAGATCAAAGTCAACGAAGAAGGCTCTGAGGCCGCCGCCGTCACTATCGCAGGAGTAGAGTATAACAGCGTCGCAGCACCCCCGACCTATCCCAAGGCCACCTTCCACGCCAACCGCCCGTTCGTCTATGTCATCAGCGAAGCCTCGTCGGGCGTCATCCTCTTCGTCGGAAAGTACACCGGCCAATAACGCGCACCTTGCCTGCGTGCCCCCCACAATAAAGAATGATTACCCTTGGATCCACCTCACTTGTCGGCGGCTCCAAGGGTAATTTCTTTTTCCCGCCATCATCAGACTGTCCAGGGTTATTGTAAAGCGTACCTGACGGAAGGAAAGCTCACCGTCTGCGCGGTGAGAGCGTGACGAGGGGGATGAGCATTTCTTCCATGGAGATGCCACCGTGCTGGAAGGTGTCGCGGTAGTAGGCTACATAATAGTTGTAGTTGTTGGGATAGGCGAAGAAGCTGTCGCCAGTGGCGAAGACGTAGGTGGTGGAGAGGTTGGGTGCAGGCAGCTGTGCCTCGCGCGGGTTGGCGATGGTGAATACCTCCTTGGCGTTGTAGTTGAGGTTTCGTCCGAGTTTATATCGTAGGTTGGTATTGGTGTTGCGGTCGCCGATGATCTTGACGGGTCGTGAGGCACGTATGGAGCCGTGGTCGGTGGTGATGACGACGTGGTAGTCGGTCTGTGCGAGTCGGCGCAGCAGGTCGGCCATGCCAGAGTGTCGGAACCACGACTGTGTGATGCTGCGGTATGCCGACTCGTTGTTGGCGAGTTCGCGCACCATCTTCGACTCTGTGCGGGCATGGGAGAGCATGTCGATGAAGTTGATGACGACGATGTTGAGGTTGTTGCCCATGAGGGTGTTGAGGCGTTCGAGGTAGCGATCGGCGGCTTGTGAGTCGTTGATTTTGTAGTAGGAGAAGGTGTCGTGACGCCTGTAGCGTTCGAGTTGTGTGCGTACGAGAGGCTCTTCGTTGAGGTTTTTACCTTCTTCCTCGTCTTCGTCGACCCATAGGTCGGGGAAGAGGCGTGCTATCTGGTCGGGCATGAGTCCGCTGAAGATGGCGTTGCGTGCGTACTGTGTGGCTGTGGGCAGTATGCTGAGGTAGATATCTTCGTCGATGTCGTAGTGCTGTCCGATGTCGGTGGCGAGTGAGCGCCACTGGTCGTAGCGGAAGTTGTCGATGACGATGAGGAAGAGTTTCCTGCCGTCGTCGAGCATGGGGAAGAGTTTCCGCTTGAAGATGTCGGGTGAGAGGAGTGGCCGGTCGGCAGGGTTTGTGATCCAGTGGATGTAGTTTTGCTTGATGTATTTTGCGAAGGCGTTGTTGGCCTCTTCTTTCTGTTGCTGGAGGAGGTCGGTCATGCTGCTGTCGGTGGCCGACAGTTCGAGTTCCCAGCGTACGAGTCGGCGGTATAGTTCCCGCCAGTGGTCGAAGGTACGGCAGTCGGCAATCTGCATGGCGATGTCCTGGTAGGATTGCTGGTAGCCGCTCTGTGTGACTTCAGTCTCGATGGCGCGCCGGTGGATATTCTTCTTGAGTGTGAGGAGTATCTGGTTGGGGTTGACGGGTTTGATGAGGTAGTCGGCAATCTTGGATCCGATGGCTTGGTTCATGATGTCTTCTTCCTCGCTCTTGGTGACCATGACGACGGGAGTGGCCGGTGTGATATCCTTGATACGCCGGAGGGTTTCGAGTCCGGTGAGTCCCGGCATCATCTCGTCAAGGAGGATGAGGTCGAAGGTCTGTTGCTGGCACTGCTCAACGGCGTCGGTTCCGTTGGTGACGGTGACGACGTCGTAGCCTTTTTTCTGGAGGAACAGAATATGGGCTTTGAGGAGCTCTATCTCGTCGTCGACCCAGAGAAGTTTATAGTTCATAGCGGAGGGTTTACTGATTTTCTATAGGGATGATGACTTCGCCGTCATCTTCTTCGATGGGCGTCTTACTGGCAGGCTCGACGGGGATGATGACCTCGCCGTCGTCCTCGACGGGTGTCTGCTTCGTGGGCTCGACGGGGATGATGACCTCGCCGTCATCCTCGACAGGCGTCTGCTTCACAGGCTCTACAGGAATGACCTCGCCGTCATCCTCGACAGGCGTCTGCTTCACGGGCTCGACGGGAATGACTTCGCCGTCATCCTCGACAGGTGTCTGCTTCACAGGCTCGACGGGAATGACCTCGCCGTCGTCCTCGACAGGTGTCTGCTTCACAGGCTCGACGGGGATGACTTCACCTTCGGGCGTGGTCTGGCCTTCGGGCGTGGTCTGGCCTTGTGGTATGGTCTCACCTTGCGGCGTGAGGGGTTCGATGTCTTCGTCGGGCATGATGAAGTCGGTTTCGATTTCGATATCACCCTCGTTGTCAAGTCCGTTGTCGTAGTTGTCGGGGTCGTCGAGCAGTTTGTCTACTTCTTCGACGGTGGGTTCTTCTGCCGGCCTCAGGTCTTGCTCGGTGGGTTCGATGAGCAGTGGTAGGTCGCTTACTTTGAGCGGTGCGAAGTGTTTGTCATAGTAGGCGGCGTAGTCGTCGTAGCTGAAGCGTGTGCCGAGCAGTGCGAGGTTCTCCTGGCTGATGACGATGCTTCGTCCTCCTCGGATATTCCTCACCACGGCGGCCTGCTTATGGAGTGCACGTGCGTACTGCAGTGCTTCGTCGTAGTTTCGGAATCCGCGCAGTATCATGCGGTGGAGTCCTGCATCTTCGTCGATTTCGATGTCGAAGTTTCTGACGAAGTAGGATGTGAAGTTATAGCGTGCCACTTCGTAGAGCAGCTGGTTCTCGTTGACGGAGTCGGGCATGTAGGCTATCATGAAGATGAAGTCGGTGTTGCGCTCGTTGGAGAACTGCCTGTTGTCAGTGGTGTCGTTATCGTTGAGTACGGCTGTCCGTCGCTGCCACACGTCGCCGATGTCGAAGCGTCCGCCACGCAGCTGCCTTCCTTGTTTGACGCCGTTGATAATCATGCCGGCCATCTCTCCGACTTTACCTGAGGGGAACTGTTCGACGACGGCCGTCATGGCTTCGAGGCATCCGTCGGCATCGCCCTGGTTGAGTTTGGTGAGTCCGTCGATAAAGATGAATTTGTCGCGGTTGGCTCCGAGGGGGAAGCGTGTTGCCGAGAAGTCGGCGTTTGCCCGCACTTCGTCGGCGCGGTCGGCTTTGAAGGCTTCGTATGTGGCGGCATAGAGCGAGTCTTCGAGATGGAGTCCGAAGCGTGAGTTTTCTTCGAAGTTGGGGTCGGTGAGGAGTGCTGTCCACTGGCTCTCGGGATAGCGGCTCTGTAGCAGGCTGACGTAGTCGGCAGCCTGTTGGTGCTCTCCTTTCCTGGAGTGGAGTAGGAAGAGGTGGTAGTATGCGTTGTCCATGCCTTCGTATTCGGGATAGTCCATGCGGAGGCGTGTGAATGCTTTCTCGCTGAGGTGTAGGTTGTCGAGTTTGTCTTTGAAGATGACGGCGGAGTTATAGAGTCCGTCCTGAATGATGAGGTGGCATTCAGCCTTCTGCTCATCGGTGAAGGGTATCTGTGCGAGGTAGTATTCACGGTTGTGAGGGTCGTTCTGCAGGGTGTCGGCCGGTGTCTCGCCGTTGTCGCCGTCGGCTGATCCGGTTTGTTCCCCGGTCTGTCCCTCGGCAGCTGTTTCTCCTGTCTCCTCACCGTTGGCTGCCGCCGCTGCGGTGTCATCAGCCACGACACTTTTGTTGACGCGTTGCCAGTTGTCTACGTTCTCGCGTTTTCCCCATTGTTTCTGGAACTGTGTCTTACCTTGATTGACGGCTGTTGGGTTATAGAAGTACCAGAGTCCTTTGTCCTGCTGCTGATTGGCGGCTGCGGGGTTCTGGTTGACGGGTCGGTTGGGTTGTCCGGCATTGCGCTGCTGGGTCCTGGCGGCTTCTTCCTCAGCGAGTTTGTCGCGTTCTTCTTTCTCTTTGCGCTTGAGTTCGTCGATGACGCGGTCGATAGCGGCGTTGCGGTCGGCCTCGCTCATCGTAGAGAGTTCGAGGAGTGAGTCTTGCAGATGCACGGCATCGGTGTAGGGCACGAGCTGGTCGAGCACCTGAGAGCGGTGGCTGAGCTGTTCATAGTCGTCGCGTTCCTTGTCGAGGAGTCCGATGGCTTCGCCGTAGCAGCGCTGAGCGTCGTTGTATTTCTCCATGGCCCAGTAGATGTCGCCGAGACGGAGCAGGAGCACGCCTTTCTCGATGCCGTTGCGTGTAGACTTGGTATTGCCTTTCTCGTAGGCGGCAATGGCATTGAGGGTGTCGCGTTCGGACATGTATATGTTTCCGATGGCGTAGTATACCTGGTCGAGGTATTCCTTGTTCTTGTCGGAGATGGCCATGCGCTTGAGGCGGCGTATCATCTTCCCGCCCTGTGTGTCGGCGAAGACCTCTGTCATGGCGATGCGGGCGTTGAACTCTACCTCGTAGGGTGGGTTGAGGCGCACGACGCGCTGGTAGGCCTTGTAGGCTTCCGTCTTCTGTCCGATGGCAGACTGCAGCTGTCCCATGAGGAACCACTGTCGTGCCTTCTGTTTCTTTCTGTTTTCGTGGCGGATGACTTTGCGCAGATAGGGAATGGCTTTCTGGTAGTCTGCTGCATGGATGTAGTAGTCAGCCATGGTGTAGTCCCACTCATGCTGTGCCGCAGGGTGGATGGAGTCGCGGCTCATGTTGCGGATGACGTCTTCGGCGTCGTAGAGCCAGTCGAGTTCTACGTAGCTCTTGGCCAGCCAGGCGCGTGCACGGCCGTAGATGGCGGGCTGCGTATGGTAGATGCGACTCATATAGGAGAAGGTGGATGCGGCCTCGTCGAAACTGCCTTTGTAGAACTGCGACTGCCCCATCATGAGCCATGCCTTCCAAAGGAACGGGTTGTATTCCTTACGGTTGAGCCATTCCAGGTCGCGTTCGGTCTTCCGCCTTTTCTTGGTCCATTCGGGCTTGCGCTTGATGCTGTGGAGCTTGATGACTTTCTGGCTCTTCTCGATGGCCTTGTCGAAGTTGCCGCTGCCGAGTTGCCGGCTTTGCTTGTTGCCGACAGTGTAGAGGGGAATGACCTCGGTGAAGTTGTCCTTGTTGCCGTTCTCCTTCTCTACGGTGCCGTCGATGTAGGCGAGCTTGCCGTTATAGAAGGCGTTGTATTTGGCTTTGAACGAATGCCACGCACGGCTCTTCGCAGTATTCTTCTGCGTAGAACAGGCTGCCGCCAGCACCACAAGAGCCAGCAGCAGCACAGGAGCGATATGTCGTGTGCGGCGCAATCTCATATATAGAAACATAATGTATAACGCCTTACGTGCGGTTTTTATTGCACGGAAGGCGATTTTTTTCGCTCTGGCGATACGAAAAAGCGGAAAAAAGATGTTTTTTTCCTCGTCCACACAATAAAACGCCATCAGAGAGCGTTAGTTTCTCAGTATATATACTAAAGACATTCGAATATGATTGAATACATCAGGGGTGAGTTAGCAGAAATCACTCCGACAGAAGCTATTGTCGAGGCTCACGGCGTAGGCTATGCCCTGAACATCTCGCTGAACACCTATTCGGCCATACAGACACAGAAAGAAGTGAAACTCTTTGTGCACGAGGCCATCATGACGGGTGGTCGCGACGACTCGTATACGCTCTACGGCTTCGCCACGAAACAGGAGCGCGAGCTCTACCGACTGCTTATCACCGTCAGCGGCGTAGGAGCCAACACGGCAAGGATGATTCTCTCGAGCCTCTCGCCAAAAGAACTCTGCAACACCATTGCCAATGGCGACGAGCGCATGCTCAAGAGTGTGAAGGGCATCGGACTCCGGACGGCCCAGCGCATCATCGTCGATCTGAAAGACAAAATCGTTGCCTCGGGCATCGCCACGGAAATCAGTGCTCCCGGCGTGCATGCCGACCTGATGGTGAACAACGACGTGCGCAACGAGGCCGTACAGGCCATGGTCATGCTGGGCTTCCCACCGGCCCCGTCCTCGAAGGTCGTCACTGCCCTGCTCACCGAGCAGCCCGACATGCCCGTAGAGCAGGTTATCAAGAAAGCCCTGCAGATGATTAAATAAGCGTTGAGAGTTTAAAGTTTAAAGAATATTATGCGAAGATACAGACCAATCATCGTCATGATGCTACTGGCAACGGTTGTTGCCGGCTACGCTGCGTCTGTATCATTCAGCAGGGGCACCACGGCACGCTACATCGAGGCGGAGCGCACCATCGTGGCACCTCCCGACACCGCCGACAAGCCCAAAGCACAGCCTACGCTGGCCCATGAGGACGAGATTCCCGACTCGCTGCTGAACACACGCTGGAAGGTGCAGCGCACCGTGCCCATCACCGAAGAGGACCTCAGGCAGAACGCCATGGACCTCCAGCGCCCCGAGAACCTCAAGCAGGAGGCCGTGTACAACGACACCCTCGACAGCTATATCATCGGCTCACGCATCGGAAACAGCTATATCGCCACACCCATCACAATGAACATGCAGGAATACCTGAAATGGAGTGAGCAACAGCTGTTCCGCGACTTCTTCCGAGCCAAGAACGCCGAGTCGTATGAGACCCAGGGGAAAGAGAAATTCGACTTCACCGACATGCACTTCGACCTCGGACCTGCCGAGAAAGTATTCGGACCCGGCGGCGTACGCATCAAGACACAGGGTACGGCAGAGCTGAAGTTCGGACTCACCATGAAGAACATCGACAACCCGTCGCTCCCCATCCGAAACCGAAAGACCACCACCATGGACTTCGATGAGAAAATCAACCTCAACATGAACGGAAAGGTGGGCGACAAGGTCAACATGAACCTCAACTACAACACCGACGCCACCATTGCCGCCGACGCACAGAACATGAAACTCAAATACGACGGAAAGGAAGACGAAATCATCAAACTCGTGGAAGCAGGCAACGTGTCGTTCCCTGCCAATTCCTCACTCATCCGTGGCGCCAGCTCGCTCTTCGGACTACGCACCGACCTGCAGTTCGGAAAGCTCAAGCTACAAACCGTCGTGTCGCAGAAGAAATCATCAAGCACCAGTGTATCGTCGAAAGGCGGCGTACAGATCACCACCAAGGAAATCAACGTCGCCAACTACGAGGAGAACCGGCACTTCTTCCTCTCGCAATACTTCCGAAGCCGCTACGACGCCGGCATGCGCACACTGCCCAACCTGATGACAGGCATCACCATCAACCGCGTGGAAGTATGGGTGACCAACAAGACCGGAACGACCACCAACACGCGAAACATCATCGCACTGACCGACCTCGGAGAAAACCAGACCATCTCCAACCCACTCTTCACCACCACAGGACTACCCGTGCCGGCCAATACCGCCAACACCGTCTACAGCCAGCTCGTAGGACCATGGGCCGCCGCACGCGACATCGACCAGACCACCTCCATGCTCGACGGTGCAGGACTCGTCGGAGGCTCCGACTACGAGAAACTCGAGAGCGCACGACTGTTGCAGACATCAGAATACACCGTCAATACGGCACTGGGATATATCTCCGTCAGCCGCAAGCTCGACCCCGACCAGGTGCTCGCCGTAGCCTACGAATACACCTATGGCGGACAGACCTATCAGGTGGGAGAGTTTGCCAGCGACATTACCGACATCTCGCAGGCCCTCTTCGTCAAAGCCCTCAAGAACACGTCCAACAACCCTGCGCAAGGCAACTGGGACCTGATGATGAAGAACGCATACAGTCTCTCTTCGTCATCCATCGAGAAAGACAAATTCCGCCTCGACGTGAAATTCCAAAGCGACACCGCAGGCGTATACCTCACCTACATACCCGAGACGCAAGTCAAAGAGCAGCCGCTCATCCGACTCATGGGAGCCGACCGGCTCGACAACAACAACAGGCCGCACGCCAACGGATACTTCGACTACGTACTCGACTACACCATCTCGAAGAACGGATCCGTATTCTTCCCGTCCGTAGAACCTTTCGGAGAAAACATGTACAAGACGCTCGTCAGCAACGGCGTACCGGAAAACGTCGCTGCCAGATACGCCTTCACCGAGCTCTACGACTCCACACAGACCGTGGCCAAGCAGATAGCCGAGAAAAACAAATACCAAATCGTTGCCCAATACCGCGGGCGAAACGCCAATGTCATCTCCATCGGACGACAAGTGCCGCAAGGATCCGTCGTCGTCACAGCAGGAGGCATGACACTCAGCGAAGGCTCCGACTATGTCGTCGACTACGCAGCAGGCGAAGTGCGCATCCTCAACCAGAGCATCATCGATGCCGGCACACCCGTCAACGTGTCGGCAGAGAGTGACCTCGACTACGGCCAGGCCCGAAAGACCATGTTCGGACTCAACTGGGAATACGACTTCACCAAGAACTTCCAGATAAGCGGTACCCTCCAACACCTCTACGAGCAAGCCCTCACCACCAAAGTGAGCATGGGTGCAGAGCCCCTGAACAACACCCTCTGGGGCGTCAACCTCAACTGGAAGAAAGAAAGCCAGTGGCTCACAAACATGCTCGACAAGATACCGCTGCTGCAACTCACACAGCCCTCGAACATCACCTTCACAGGAGAATTCGCACAGCTCATCGCAGGACAAAGCCACGGCACTCAGGACAACGCATCCTACCTCGACGACTTCGAAAACACCACCACCAAAGCCGACATGTCCACACCCACAGCGTGGTCGCTGTCCAGCGTACCGTCGATGTTCCCCGAGCACAACGACAAGAACACGCTGCAGAGCGGATACAACCGCGCACAGATGGCATGGTACACCATCGACCCGCTCTTCACACGCCGCTCCTCGTCACTCACACCGGGACACATCAAAAGCGACCTCGACCAGCTCTCCAACCACTACGTGAGAGAAATACCCGTCAGAGAGCTTTATCCCAACCGCGACCAGAGCACATACAACGGAGCAACATCCATGCTGCCCATCCTCAACGTTGCCTACTACCCCAGCGAGCGAGGACCATACAACTTCAACACCGACCTGCAACCCAACGGACAGCTCAACAACCCACGACAGCACTGGGGCGGAATGATGCGGCGCCTGAGCACCACCGACTTCGAGGAGGCCAACATCGAATACATCGAGTTCTGGCTCATGGATCCGTTCATCTACACTCGGCGCGACGGAACTGCCGACCAATACGGAGGCGACCTCTACTTCAACCTCGGAGAAGTCAGCGAGGACATCCTCCGCGACGGAAAGAAGTTCTATGAAAGCGGAATGGCTGTCGACGGAACAGCCAACTACGCCAACACTCAATGGGGAAAAATACCCATGCAGTCGACCGTCAACTACGCCTTCGCAACCAGCAGCGGGTCGCGCGCACAACAGGACGTCGGATTCAACGGACTCACCGACGAGGAAGAACGCACATACGACACCTACCAGAACTTCCTCACACAGATACAGGCAAAAGTGGAACCCGCCGTGTGGGACTCCATCTATGCCGACCCCGCCAACGACAACTACCACTACTTCCGTGGTAGCGACTACGACCAGATGCAGGCCGACATCCTCAGACGATACAAATACATCAACAACCCGCAAGGCAACTCGCCCGACTCCGACACCAGAGGCGAGAGCTACGACACGTCCTACAAGACAACGCCCGACGCTGAAGACATCAACCAGGACTACACCCTCAACGAATACGAGAAATACTATCAGTACCGTGTATCGCTAAGACCCGAAGACCTCGTCGTCGGACAAAACTTCATCGTCGACAAACGAGAAGGAGTGCCCACGCTCCGAAACGGAAACAAAGAACCCGTCACCTGGTACCAGTTCCGAATACCCGTCGACGACTTCGAGCAGCGCGTAGGCTCCATCAGCGACTTCTCAAGCATACGCTTCATGCGCATGTTCCTCACCAACTTCGAAAAACCCATCGTGCTACGCTTCGGAAGCCTCGACCTCGTCAGGGGAGAATGGCGGGTATACGAACAGAACCTCGACAACAGCGGGGGAACAGGACGACTCAACATCAGTGAAGTCAACATCGAGGAAAACAACGACAAGACACCCGTCAACTACGTGCTGCCTCCTGGAATACGGCGCGTGCAGGACCCCTCGCAGCCGCAACTCGTCGAATCCAACGAGCAGGCCCTCGACATGATCGTACGCGACCTCGCTACAGGAGAGTCGAAAGCCGTATACAAAAACACCAGCGTAGACCTCAGACAATACAAACGGCTGCAACTCTTCGTTCACGCCAACGCCCTCGAACAGAACACCACCAACCTCCAGGACAACCAGCTCGCACTGTTCATCAGGCTCGGAAGCGACTACAAGAGCAACTACTACGAATACGAGATTCCACTCCGACTCACCGCGCCAGGCAACTACGACCGCTACTCACCGACCGACCAGCGGCAGGTATGGCCCGAGGAGAACATGCTCGACGTGCCCCTCACCATCTTCACCAACCTCAAACGTGAACGAAACATCGCCAAGGGAGAAGGAAGGGCATCGTTCTCACTGCCCTACACCACCTACGATGCCGAACGGCCAAACAACAAGCTCACCATCATGGGTAATCCGTCGGTAGGCGAAGTGAAGACCATGATCATCGGCATCAGAAACAACTCCGGCGACATCAAGAGCGGAGAAATATGGGTCAACGAACTCCGTCTGCGCGAATACAACAACGAAGGAGGATGGGCCGCACAAGGAAACCTCAACATGCAGCTGTCCGACCTCGGTACCCTCAACATGCAGGGACGATACATGACCGAAGGCTTCGGAGGACTCGAAGAAGGCGTCGCACAACGCTCTACAGAGAACCAGCGCAGCTACACCATCACGACAAACATCGAACTCGGAAAATTCTTCCCGGAGAAAGCAAAGGTGACGGCACCACTCTACTACTCCGTCAGCAAAGAGCAGAACAGTCCGAAATACAACCCGCTCGACACCGACCTCGAACTCAAAGACGCACTCGATGCCACCACCAACCGACACGAGCGCGACTCCATTGAGAGCATCACCGTCAGCAAGTCAACGTCGACAAACTTCTCGCTCTCTAACGTCAGACTCGGGCTGCAGATGGACAAACGCCATCCCATGCCCTTCGACCCCGCCAACTTCTCATTCTCATACAGCCACGCACACCGGAACACCTCAGGAGAGACAACCGTCTACGAAAACGAAGACAGCTGGCAGGGACGCATGTCGTACCAGTGGGTACCCGTATACAAAGCTTTCGAACCCTTCAAAAAGAAGATAAAAAGCAAGAGCAAATGGCTCGACCTGCCCAAACAGCTCTCATTCAACTGGCTCCCGCAAAACATATCCTTCGACACCGACATCAGCCGCACATACTACGAGCTGCAGGAGCGAGACATGGAAGACCTCGGAGGGTCAACGCTGCCACTCACGTTCAACCAGCAGTTCCTATGGAACCGCGACTTCAACATCAAGTGGGACTTCACCAAGAACCTCCACATGTCATTCCAAAGCGCTACAAGGGCAGAGGTGGAAGAGCCATACACACCCGTCAACAAAGAACGCTACGCCGACAGATACGAGGCATGGCGCGACTCCGTGCGCACCAGCCTCAGAAACTTCGGAACACCACTCGACTACAACCAGAAGTTCTCACTGTCCTACAAGCTGCCACTCAACCTCATCCCCATCTTCAACTGGATAACGGCCGACGCCAAATACGACGCCACATACGGATGGCAGCGGGGAAGCGACCTTGAAGACGGCACATCACTCGGCAACGCCATCAACAACAACCGCACCATGAGCCTCAACTCCAGTTTGAACCTGGAGAAACTCTATAACCTCGTACCGTTCCTCAAAGCCACCAACGACAGATTCAACAAAGACAGCAGAAGAGCAGCACAGAAGGCAAGCACCAAGAGCAACGCCAACAAAGCAAACAAGGCAAACACGGCAAGCACGGCAAAGACTGACGACAAGCAAGGCGGCAGCACCCTCAACCAGACACTCCCCAAGAACAAAAAGGGATACGAAAGCGAGATCACACTCATGCCCGACAGCACCATCACCGTCAGCCACGGAAAAAAGAGCAAACGGCTCATCGTCACCGCTAAGACATCCGAGGGGAAGACATTCCCCATCAAATACAAAGTGACGGGAGAGAACGACATCAAAATCACCACGAAGGTAGACTCCGCCACCAAGGTGAAAATCAACGTCACACCGAAAGAGCCCCTCGAGAACCTCACCTGGTACCGATACGCACAGTCGGCAGCACGACTCGCCATGATGATACGCAACGTCAGCATCACCTACCGCAACACCAGCGCCATATCACTGCCGGGATTCATGCCAAACATCGGCGACGCCTTCGGACAGCGGCACGGCATGAACGCACTCGCACCGGGACTCGGGTTCGCATTCGGACTCGCCGACCACGACGAATTCATCGAACGCGCACGGGAAAACGAATGGCTGCTCATCAGCGACTCCGTGGCAACACCCGCAGCAACGACAGCCAACGACGACCTGCAGCTGCGCATGACACTCGAACCCGTCAGAAACTTCAAGATCGACCTCAACGCCAACCGCACGGAGACCAAGTCACGACGCATACAGTATATGTACGCAGGAAACCCGACCACACAGACGGGAACATTCAACATGACAACCATATCCATCGGAACAGCATTCGAAGGCATCGGAACAGCAAACGACGGATACCACTCCGCATCGTTCGAGAAATTCTGCGACGCCATTGACGGATACAGACAACGTGTGGAACAACAATACCAAAACACCCAATACCCCTACGGAACACCACTCGCTGGAGAAAAATACAACGCCGAAAACGGAGGCGTCAACCCATACAGCGCCGACGTACTCGTGCCCGCATTCCTCTCCACATACACCGGAATGAAAGGAAAGAAACTCGACATCTTCCCTGCCATCACACAGATACTGCCCAACTGGAGCATCTCCTACAGCGGACTGTCAAAACTCACCTGGTTCAGAAACATCTTCAAGAGCGTCAACATCGACCACTCATACAAGAGCGTCTACGCCGTAGGAGCATACAGCACCTACAGCACATTCATGGAATACATGAACGGACTCGGATTCATCACCGACGCAACAACAGGAAACCCCATTCCCAGCTCCATGTACAACGTCTCGACCGTCAGCATCAACGAGCAGTTCAAACCCCTCGGTGTCAAGGTGACCTTCAACAGCGGAATGACAGCAGGACTCGACTACACCAAGACGCGCGTCCTCACACTCTCCATGACCAGCATGCAGATCAACGAGGCCCTGTCGAACAACTGGAACCTCAAATGGGGATACAAAATCAACAACTTCAACATCTTCGGACAAGGAGGCAACAGCCACAGGAAAGTAAAAAGCAACAAGAAAAAGCAAGAAGGCGACGAACAGCAGCAGAATAACAGTAACAGCCAACAGAACAACAACCAAAAGAAAGGAAACGGCGTCAACCACGACCTCAACCTCAACTTCACGTTCACCTACGCACAGCAAGCGGCCATCATACGCGACATCGCATCAAGGACTAGCACGGCGACAAGCGGAAACAGAAGCATCAAGTTCTCGCTCATGGCCGACTACACCCTCTCGAAACTGCTCACCATGACGTTCTACTACGAACACGTAGGCAACACGCCACTGCTGTCGTCGTCAACATACCCCATGACCACACGCGACTTCGGATTCTCACTCAAATTCTCACTCACACGATAGACAAGACAACATCCCTCAGCGGATAAAACAAACAACACGATGCGCAGACTCAGATACACCATCATAACGGCAATGCTCACATGGGCAATGCTCACGCAAGCACAGACCATAGCCCTCAGACTCGACTCGCTGATGCTCGACCCGCTCTTCGAGACCACACAGGTAGGCATGATGGTACACGACCTCACCACAGACCAGACGCTGTACAAACGGGGACAACGGCAACTCCTCAGACCAGCATCGACCATGAAACTGCTGACTGCCATCACGGCACTCAGGGAACTCGGAGCCGACTATCGCGTCACCACACAACTCTACACACAGGGAACCATCGCCGACAGCACGTTCACAGGAAACATATACTGCCACGGAAGCCTCGACCCCGCATTCGGAGACGAGGACATGAACATACTCATCGACAGCCTACGACTCGCTGGCATCAACGCCATCAACGGTACCATCGTGCTCGACCGCAGCATGAAAGACAACCTCCCGTTCGGAGAAGGATGGTGCTGGGACGACCGCAACCCCATCCTCACGCCACTACTCTACGAACGCGCCGACACCTTCGCAGCGGCCCTGCTGGCCCACCTCAACGCGGCAGGCATCACCACCAACGCCGACATCGCTGAAGGCATCACACCGACAGAGGCACAACCGATAGCCTCCACATCCCACACCATCCGACAACTCCTGCTGCCCATGATGAAGAAAAGCGACAACCTCTACGCCGAAGCCGTGTTCTACCAGATAGCAGCAGCGGCAGGAACGCCATACGCCACGGCTGCCATGGCAAAAGAAGCAGAACAGCGGCTCATCGCCGACCTCGGACTCGAACCGAAAAACTACAGGCTGGCCGACGGCTCTGGACTGTCGCTCTACAACTACCTCTCTGCCGAAGTCCTCGTCAGACTGCTGCGCTACGCATGGCAAAACCCCGCCATCTACGAAAGCCTCTACCCCACACTGCCCGTAGCAGGTCTCGACGGCACACTCAAAGACCGCATGAAAGGCGAGACCACCACAGCCAACGTATGGGCCAAGACAGGCACCCTCTCAGGCATCAGCTCACTCGCAGGATATGCCCTCACGCCCGAAGGCCACGTGCTCGCCTTCGCCATCATCAACCAAGGCGTACGCAGCGTGCGCTATGGCCGCGACTTCCAAGACCGTGTCTGCGAAATACTCTGCGCGCCTGCAGCATCAACAAACTGAGCACACACCGTCTACGGAATTCAGCACCCACGCCATTTTCCGAGCACACACTCACTCCACCCCACCCTCTCCATCTCACGCACGGCCATCTACGCCAATCCTCCATCTCCATCTTCCGCACGGCATACGTCGAGAAGCAGGCATGCAATTGTCTGCCTGTTTCCACACACCTCTAACTGTCTGAGACAACGACACTTAGGGAGGGGATACCAAAATAGCCTATTTTGGTCACCAAAATAGCTTATTTTGGTCATCAAAATAGCTTATTTTGGTCGCACGATCCTTACCTTCGTGTCTGACAACCCTTACCTTCGTATTTGGCAACCCTTACCTTGCTATCATCCTACCATTGACTCTGGAAGAACCTACCATGCGGCAAGAGTAAGGTCTTTCGCTCGTCAGAGAAAAGAAATATTAGTTTTCCTTTTGTATTTCGCTCACTTATTTGTACCTTTGCACAGGAAAAAGGTATATACATTATTATAATATAGAAAAAACAATGATTGTTTTCTTTAAAACCCCTTCAGAGAGTGTAATCGCTACGGAGTTTGACCACCAGCCGACAGCCGAGGAGACAAGCCGGCTCAACTGGCTTTTCGGAGGTGCACAACAGATAGAGGCTCAACAGGTCGACGGGCTGTTCGTAGGCCCGCGACGCGAAATGGTGACTCCCTGGTCGACGAATGCCGTTGAGATAACACAGAACATGTGCCTCAGCGGCATCACGCGTATTGAAGAGTTCTTCCCGACAAACAACCCGCAAGGAAAACAGCAAGACGACGAGGCAGCAGGCTTCGACCCCATGCTGCAACGGCGCTACGAGGGACTCGACCAGACCATCTTCACCGTGAACCACGAGCCCGAGCCCATCCGCCACATCGACAACCTGGAAGAATATAACGAGCAGGAAGGACTGGCACTCTCGCCAGAGGAGATTGCCTACCTCCACACCATAGAAAAACAAAACGGCAGGCCGCTGACCGACTCGGAAGTCTTCGGCTTTGCACAGATCAACTCCGAACACTGCCGCCACAAGATCTTCGGTGGCACCTTCATCATCGACGGCGAAGAACGCGAGTCAAGCCTCTTCCAGATGATCAAGCGTACCACAAAGGAGAACCCCAACACCATCCTGTCGGCCTACAAAGACAACGTGGCTTTCGGACAGGGACCCGTCGTAGAACAGTTCGCTCCGAAAGACCAGACAAAACCCGACTTCTTCGAGGTGCAGGACATCGAGAGCGTCATCTCACTGAAAGCAGAGACGCATAACTTCCCCACCACCGTAGAGCCTTTCAACGGAGCCGCCACGGGAACAGGAGGAGAAATACGCGACCGCATGGGAGGCGGAACAGGCTCATGGCCCATCGCCGGAACAGCGGTATACATGACAGCGCCGCGGACATCCGACCGTCCCTGGCTCTATCAGACACCCGAACAGATCCTCATCAAGGCATCAAACGGCGCCAGCGACTTCGGCAACAAGTTCGGACAGCCACTCATCTGCGGCTCCGTACTCACCTTCGAGCATCAGGAAGACACGACCGACGCCGGTAAACAGGGGGAACCCCTCTACGCCTACGACAAAGTCATCATGCTGGCAGGCGGCGTGGGCTACGGCAAGAAGCGCGACTGCCTGAAGAAAGAACCCCAGAAAGGCAACAAGATTGTCGTCGTCGGCGGCGACAACTACCGCATCGGACTCGGCGGAGGCAGCGTATCGTCAGTCGACACCGGACGATACAGCAACGGCATCGAACTCAACGCCATCCAGCGCGCCAACCCCGAGATGCAGAAACGGGCATACAACCTCGTACGCGCACTCGTTGAGAGCCAGGAGAACCCCGTCGTCTCCATCCACGACCACGGCTCGGCAGGCCATCTGAACTGTCTGTCTGAGCTGGTGGAAGAGTGCGGAGGAGAGATTGAGATGGACCGCCTCCCCATCGGCGACAAGACCCTGTCGGCCAAAGAAATCATCGCCAACGAGAGTCAGGAACGCATGGGACTGCTCATCGACGAGAAGTACATCGACGACGTACGGAAAATAGCCGAGCGCGAGCGTGCACCGCTCTACGTCGTCGGCGAGACCACTGGCGACGCACACTTCTCATTCCGACAGGCCGACGGCGTCAAGCCCTTCGACCTCGACGTGGCACAGATGTTCGGACACTCACCGAAAACCATCATGCGCGATGAGACCGTGGACCATCACTATGCACCCGTGGAATATCTGGGAAAATCCGAAACAGCCGCTGACGCTGCATTATCCGACGCCCTCAACGGCTACCTGGAGAAAGTGCTCCGACTGGAGGCCGTCGCCTGCAAAGACTGGCTGACGAACAAGGTCGACCGCTCGGTGACAGGAAAGATAGCACGACAGCAGTGCCAGGGACAGATACAGCTGCCGCTGAGCGACTGCGGCGTGGTAGCCCTCGACTATCGCGGACGGAAAGGCATCGCCACAGCCATCGGACATGCCCCCCAGGCAGGACTGGCATCACCGGAGGCAGGCTCCGTGCTCGCCGTGGCAGAGGCACTGACCAACATTGTATGGGCACCACTCACGAAAGGCCTGCAGAGCGTATCGCTGTCAGCAAACTGGATGTGGCCCTGCCGGTCGCAGAAAGGCGAAGACGCACGACTCTATGCCGGTGTGAAAGCCCTGTCCGACTTCTGCTGCGACCTGCATATCAACGTACCGACAGGCAAGGACTCCCTGTCGATGACACAGCAGTACCCCGACGGACAGAAAGTCATCTCGCCGGGAACCGTCATCGTTTCGGCCGGAGGCGAAGTGGACGACGTGCGCAAAGTAGTGTCCCCCGTCGTCATCAACGACAAGCATGCCTCACTCTATCATATCGACTTCTCGTTCTGTGAACAGCGGCTCGGAGGATCGGCCTTCGCGCAGAGCCAGGGACACGTGGGCTCCGACGTGCCGACAGTAGAGAATACGGAATACTTCGCCGACTGCTTCAACGCCGTACAGGAGCTCATCCGCCGCGGATGGGTGATGGCAGGACACGACATCTCGGCTGGCGGACTCATCACCACACTCCTCGAGATGACCTTCGGCAACAACGAAGGCGGACTGCACGTCAACCTGCACGACATCTGCGCCGACGGCGACATCGTCAAGACACTCTTTGCCGAGAACCCCGGCGTCGTCATACAGGTGAGCGACGACCATAAGTTCGACCTGCGCGACTATCTCGAAGACATGGGCGTAGGCTTCGCCAAGATCGGCTACACCACCGTCGACCGCACCCTCGTCATCAAGAGCGGCGACTGGCAGACAGCCTTCGACATCGACCACCTGCGCGACGTATGGTATGAGACCTCCTATGAGCTCGACCAGAAGCAGAGCTTCAACGGAAAGGCCCGCGAGCGTTTCGAGAACTACAAGCACCAGCCGCTGCAGATAAACCTGCCGAAAGGCTTCCGAGGCACACTCTCCCAATATGGCCTCAGCGCCGACGGCAAGAAACGACAGGCCGACGCACCCATTGCCGCCATCATCCGTGAGAAAGGAACCAACGGCGACCGCGAGATGGCCTACTCTCTCTATCTCGCCGGCTTCCGCGTGAAGGATGTCACCATGACCGACCTCATCAGCGGACGCGAGACCCTCGAGGAAGTATCGATGATCGTCTTCTGCGGAGGATTCTCCAACAGCGACGTCCTCGGATCGGCAAAAGGCTGGGCAGGAGCATTCCTCTACAACCCGAAAGCCAAAGAGGCCCTCGACCGCTTCTATGCACGTGAGGACACCCTCTCGCTCGGCATCTGCAACGGCTGCCAGCTGATGGTGGAGCTCGGGTTAACAGACAAGTTGACAAACGGACAAGCTGACGAGGCGAATGATGGAAAGAACCCGTCGAATAGAATAAAAATGCTCCATAACGACTCGCATAAGTTCGAAAGCGAGTATATCGCCCTGCAGATACCCGAGAACGACAGCGTGATGTTCGGCTCGCTCAGCAATACCAAGCTCGGACTGTGGGTAGCCCACGGAGAAGGCAAGTTCTCGCTGCCCGGCCAGGAGAGCGACTACAACGTCATTGCAAAGTACAACTACGCCGGCTACCCCGCCAACCCCAACGGGTCAGACTACAACGTCGCCGGCATCTGCTCGCACGACGGACGCCACCTGGCCATGATGCCCCATCTGGAGCGTGCCATCTTCCCATGGCAGTGCGCATGGTATCCGCAGGAACGGCGCATGGACGAGGTAACCCCATGGATAGAAGCCTTTGTCAATGCCCGCAAATGGTGCGAAAAGAAAGCAGGAAAGAAGAATTAAGCAATGAACAAGAAACTGTTTAGCACATTCTTCAAGATCGGAGCGTTCACCCTCGGTGGCGGGTATGCTATGATACCCATCATCGAGGCTGAAGTGGTGGATAAACACCGATGGATATCAAAAGAAGAATTCCTCGACCTTATCGCCATCGCACAAAGTTGTCCCGGCGTCTTTGCCATCAACATCAGCGTGTTCATCGGCTACAAGCTGCGAAAGGTGCACGGCGCCATCTGGTCGGCGCTGGGGACGGCACTGCCATCCTTCCTCATCATCCTGATGATTGCGATGTTCTTCCACCGCTTCATGGACGTGCCCTGGGTGGCTGCCATGTTCCGAGGCATCCGGCCTGCCGTCGTGGCACTGATTGCCGTACCTACCTTCAACCTGGCAAAGAGCGCCCGCCTGACCACCTCCAACTGCTGGATACCCATCGTCTCGGCCATCCTCATCTGGCTCATGGAGGTAAACCCCATCATCATCATCCTGGCAGCCGCCATCGGTGGCCTCCTCTACGGTTTGCTGACCGACAGCGAGGAAGAATGAACTATCTGACAGAGTGAACACAAATGTAATCATAATTACTAATTACTCATCCCCCGTTGCCAACAGCAAATGTAATCATAATTACTAATTACTCATTACTAATTATTCATTCCCCGTCGCCAACAGCAAATGTAATCATAATTACTAATTACTCATTACTAATTACTAATTACTCAGATGATATTTCTTGAACTCTTCTATACATTCTTCATGATAGGCCTCTTCGGATTCGGAGGAGGCTATGGCATGCTGTCGCTGATACAGACCGAGACCGTCGTACACCATGCATGGCTGTCGTCAGCGGAATTTACCAACATCGTCGCTATCTCACAGATGACACCAGGACCCATCGGCATCAACTCGGCAACCTACTGCGGATATGCCGCCATCCACAATGCCGGATACGGCACGGGAATGGCTGTCCTCGGCTCTGCCGTCGCCACCTTCTCACTGGTGCTCCCCTCTGTCATCCTGATGATTGTCATCAGCAGAATGTTCATGAAATACTGGCATACATCAGTCGTGCAAAACGTTTTCGTAGGGCTGCGACCTGCCGTCGTCGGACTGCTGGCAGCCGCCACACTGCTGCTGATGAATTCAGAGAATTTCTCGACGCCAAGCCAAGACGCATGGCAGTTCGGCGTGAGCATATTCCTCTTTGTGGCCACCTTCATCGGCGTAAAGGTCGTCAAGGTGAACCCCATCAAGATGATTGCCTTCGCAGCCTTTGCGGGCCTGATGCTACTGTATTGACAACGGTCCCTTCCTACTTGTCTTTTCAATACTATGAAGATTTTTTGCATCGGAATGAATTATGCGCAACACAATAAAGCGCTACATTCCACGTTATATGTATCAGAGGAACCCGTAGTGTTCATGAAACCGGACTCGGCACTGCTGAAAGGCGGAAGGCCGTTCTTCGTGCCTGAGGAACTCGGTAGAATAGAATACGAGACGGAATTGGTGGTGCGCATCTGCAGATTAGGGAAAGGAATCCCGAAGCGCTTTGCCCACCGCTATTATGATGCTGTCACCGTGGGGATAGACTTCACGGCACGAGAGTTACAGCAGCAGCTGCGCGGGAAAGGATTGCCATGGGAGAGAGCCAAGGCCTTCGACGGGTCGGCAGCCATCGGAAGATGGATAGACATCGTCCCTGACGTCCAGACCGACGAGCACCGGTTGTCCCACCGCCTCCGACTGGCCGTCAACGGAACGGTCGTGCAGGATGGCAACACCGCCGACATGCTGTTCGATATCGATGCCCTCATCAGCTATATCTCGCAGACATTCACCCTCCGCACGGGCGACCTCCTCTTCACCGGCACACCCACCGGCGTGGGAGCAGTCCATCCTGACGACCACCTGGAAGGATGGCTGGACGACGAAAAAGTATTGGAGTTCAACTGCAAATGAAGATCAGACTGATAATGGCAATGCTAATGGCTGCACTGGGCTTACAGGCACAGCGGCAGCAGTTTGTCAACCTGACGGCCTCCGACGTCGAGTTGACAGGTGACGCATTGCCACACGTCGCCTTCTCATTCCCACTGCCCGGAAACTATGCCGACAGCTGCTACACGGCACGCCTGCTCTACCCTGAGTTCGTCGATGCCCCACAGACCGTTGACAGCCTGCTGCCCCCCATGCCCAGCCTGACCCACCGCCTTGCCCTCGACCGCAAGCGGGGAGCCCTTGAGGTAGTGTTCACACCATGGGTATGGCGCGAGGGAAGGCAACAGATCCTCGCCAGCTTCATGATACAGATTGACGCCACCCCACGTTCGACCATCACTCCTGGCGGACGGAAGATACGGAAAGCCGACAGACTGCAGGCTGCCGCCGGACGTTATGCCGACCACTCCGTGCTGGCCAACGGCCGATGGGTGAAGATACGTGTGGCAGAGACTGGTGTCCATCAGCTCACTGATGCCCTCATCCGCAAGGCTGGCTTCAACGACCTCTCCAAGGTAAAGCTCTACGGCTATGGCGGCGCACTTCAGAACGAGACACTCCGAGAAGCCGACCTCATCCGCCTCGACGACCTCAAGGAAGTTCCGACAGCCACCGTCGACGGCCGCCGTCTGTTCTACGCCCAGGGACCCGTGTCATGGGAGGACAACAAGGCAACACGACGCACGCGCAACCCCTATTCCGACTACGGATACTACTTCCTCACACAAGACGGCGACGCCCCTGCCTCCATCAGTGAAGAAGAACTGCTCAACGCCTGCTATCCGGCACCGGAGTTCTATCACACCCTCTGCGAAAACGACGGTTACTCCTGGTTCCACGGAGGCAGAAACCTCTTCGACAGAGAAACCATCGACAACGGAAAGACCAAGACCATTACGCTGGAGAACAACAGCCAGTCGGCAACAGGACAGCTGTCGGTAAGCGTCGTCGCCGGCGTAGCCAGCGGCGCACAGATTGCCATCAACGACTCGGTGCTCGGCACCATGAGCTTCTCCATTCCCGACCGCTACTACAAAGGCGACAACCGCATCGCCGTCTATCAGGTATCGGGGCTGAAAGAGCAGAACACCGTCACCATCACCTGCACACGCGGCGGTCCCCTGCGACTCGACTACGTATCAATGGCATGGGAGAAGGCTGCGCCGGCTCCTAATCTGCATAGTGCCGACATTCCCGTACCGGAATATGTCCATGCCATCACCAATCAGGACCACCATGCCGACCCACAGACAGACATGGTCATCATCATCCCTACCTCGCAGCGTCTGCTGCAACAGGCCGAACGCCTGAAAGCACACCACGAGAAGAAGGACTCCCTGCGCGTCACCATCGTGCCGGCTGACGAACTCTACAATGAATTCTCCAGCGGAACGCCCGACGCCAACGCCTACCGGCGATACATGAAGATGCTCTACGACAGGGCAGCGTCAGAAGCCGACATGCCCAAATACCTGCTCCTCTTCGGCGACTGTGTATGGGACAACCGGCTCCTCACCGCAGAATGCAGCGCCTTCGATGCCGACGACCTGCTGCTCTGTTTCGAGAGCGAGAACTCCCTGCACGATGTCTACAGCTATGTCGACGACGGGTTCTTCGGACTCCTCGACGACGGCGAAGGCTCCAACCCGCAGTCAGCCGACAAGCTCGACCTTGCCGTAGGCCGCTTCCCTGTCAACAGCGAGGACGAAGCCAAGGCGATGGTCGACAAAACCATTGCCTACGCCGAGAATGCCAACGCCGGACCATGGCAGAACACGCTCGTCTTCATGGGCGACGACGGCGACAACAACCGCCACATGAAAGACCTCGACAACACCATCGAACAGGTATCAGCACTCTATCCCGCCTATGTCGTCAAGAAAATCATGTGGGACGCCTACACACGCCAGTCTACCTCCACCGGCTACCGATACCCCGAGGTGACTCAGCTCATCAAGCAATACCAGCAGACAGGAGCACTCATCATGGACTATGCCGGACATGGCGCCGAACAGCAAATCTCCCATGAGCTGGTGCTGCAGCTCAACGACTTTGCCAACTTCTCAGGAAAGAACCTGCCCCTGTGGATTACCGCGTCATGCGGCATCATGCCCTTCGACGGCGTGATGGCAACCATCGGCGAGACCGCCGTGCTCAACCCTAAAGGTGGTGCCGTAGCTTTCTTCGGCACGACACGCACCGTCTATGCCGCACAGAACAAAGTCATCAACAGCGCTTACCTCCGACACGTCCTGAGCAAGGTCAACGGACGAGCCGTCACCATCGGCGAGGCAGGCCGCCTGGCCAAGAACGAACTCATCGACCGCGGCACCGACCTGAGCACCAACAAGCTGCAGTATTCCCTCCTCGGCGACCCTGCACTGGCCCTACACCAACCCCGTCAGAACATCATCGTCGACAGCATCAACGGCGTCAGCACCAACGATGCCGCCACTCTGCCGCAGATGCAAGCCGGAAGCATTGCCCGCATCTCAGGTCATATCGACGGCAGCGACACCTTCAACGGCATCGTATCAGCCACCGTACGCGACAACCTCGAACTCATCACGTGCAAGCTGAATAACACCAAGGAAGCCGACGACCCCTTCACCTTCTACGACCGTACAAACACCCTCTTCCAAGGTTCCGACAGCGTGCGCAACGGCACCTTCACCATCTCCTTCGCCGTACCCAAGGACATTAACTACTCCAACGAGACGGGACTCATCAACCTGCACGCCTATAACGACAGCCGTTCCAGCGATGCTCACGGATATACACAAGCCTTCACCGTAGGCGGAACTGATGTCACAGGAAACAATACCACTGGGCCAAGCATCTACTGCTACCTGAACGCCCCGTCGTTCGTCAACGGAGACCTGGTGAACACCACACCCTACTTCGTCGCCCAGCTGACCGACGAGGACGGCATCAATGCCTCCGGCGGCAGCATCGGCCACGACATGGAACTGATCATCGATGGCGAGAAGTCGCGCACTTACGTCCTCAACGACAACTTCAAGTTCGACTTCGGCACCTACACCAGCGGGACGACATACTACAGCATCCCCACGCTCGAGCCCGGTGAACACCGCCTGCTGTTCCGCGCATGGGACGTGCTCAACAACCCGTCGACGGCAGAGCTCACCTTCCATGTGAGCAAAGAAGCCTCGCCAACCATCTACGACATCAACTGCACCATCAACCCCGCAACCACCGAGACGACCTTCATCGTCACCCACGACCGTCTGGGAAGCACCGTCGACGTAGAACTCGAAGTCTTCGACATCAGCGGCCGACAGCTATGGGCACATACCGAGACAGGCGTCACCACCAATGCCGCCTATACGTATGACTGGAACCTGACCGTCGACGGTGGACGGCGCCTCGACACAGGTGTCTATCTCTATCGCATGCGACTCACCAGCGACGGGATGTCACACACCTCGAAAGCCAAGAAACTGATCATCCTGTAGTGCGCACAGCCCAACACTTCGATGAGCGTGTTAAGCATTAGCCCCGGGAGAACCAGATATTGAACAAAAAGAAGTATTAAAAATAGAACGACAGCGATTATGACGAAAAGAAAAAACAATAGTATGCCAATCCTGACGCACTTGCTCAGGTACACAACGGCGCTGGGCATCCTGCTCCTGCTCCCGCAAACCCTACAGGCACAGGAAGACGGCAAGCGACAGATGTTCAACCCCATCCACACAGCCCTCGTCTCGCAGGCCATCGCACCCGATGCCCGTGCAGGCGGTATGGGCGACGTCGGTGCTGCCACCGACCCTGACGTAGTGTCGCAATACTGGAATGCCGCCAAGTATCCCTTCACCATCTCACGGGCAGGAGTGGCACTGAACTACACGCCCTGGCTGCGACAACTCGTCAACGACATGGATCTGGCCTACCTCGCCGGATACTACCGCATCGGCGACTACTCCGCCATCTCCGGTTCGCTGAACTATTTCTCGCTCGGCGAGGTGTACACCAGCATGGCCGAAGACGCCTACACCATCCATCCCTACGAGATGTCGGTCGACGTAGCCTACTCCATCATGCTCTCCGAGAATTTCTCCATGGCAGCAGGACTGCGCTACCTCTTCTCCGACATGTCCTACTCCACCGACGAAGAAAAGCCCACTGCCGGAGCCTTCGCCGCCGACCTGTCGATGTACTATCAGAACTACCTCAACATGGGCGACCGCGAATGCCAGCTCGGACTGGGAATGAACATATCGAACATCGGTTCGAAAATCAACTTCAGCGGTACCGACGACAGCGAGTTCATCCCTACCAACCTCAGACTGGGAGCATCACTGATGATTCCCGTCGACGAATACAACCGTTTCACCATCGCAGCCGATGCCAACAAGCTGCTCGTGCCCACCTACCCCTCGGAAGACCAATACAAGGCCGACCCCAAGAAGGACGATTACCTGGACTACGAGGAATACGTACGTCGCAACTACTACGACCAGTCGAGCATCGGCGGCATGTTCAAGAGCTTCAGCGATGCCCCCAACGGCTTCAGCGAGGAACTCGAAGAGATTCAGTGGAGCGTGGGTGCCGAATACGTCTATCACGACCAGTTCAGCATCCGTGCCGGCTACCATCATGAGTCGCAGAGCAAGGGTAACCGTAAGTACTTCACCGTCGGTGCCGGCTTCAAGATGAGCGTCTTCTCGCTCGATGCCGGCTACGTCATCTCCACCGCCCAGTCCAACCCCCTCGACCAGACCATGCGGTTCACACTGTCGTTTGATATGGACGGCATCAAGGACCTGTTTAAATAAGTGGCAGCATGGAAACGACAGACACCACCCGCCAGCAAGGCATGACTCCGCGAATAGGCTTCGGCTTCGACGTCCACCGGCTCACCGAGGGACGCGACCTCATCCTTGGCGGCATCAAGATAGACTTCGAGAAAGGACTGCTCGGACACAGCGATGCCGACGTGCTCATCCATGCCATCTGCGACGCCATGCTCGGCGCTGCCAACATGCGTGACATCGGCTACCACTTCCCCGACACGTCAGACGAGACGCTGGGAATGGACAGCAAGGTGATACTCCGTCAGACCGTCGACCTGATAGCCTCCAAAGGCTACCACGTAGGAAATATCGATGCCACCGTCTGCGCTCAGCGGCCGAAGCTCAACCCGCATATCCCCGCCATGCAGCATTGCCTGGCTGAGGTCATCGGCATCCCCGACGACTGCATATCCATCAAGGCCACCACGACCGAGCACTTAGGATTTGTCGGGCGCGAGGAGGGCCTGTCTGCCTATGCCGTCTGCCTGTTGGTATAACGGCATGGAACAAGCTGCCTGTTGGTATAACGGCATGGAACAAGCTGCCTGTTGGTATAGCGACATGGAACAAGCTGTCTGTCGGTTTAGCGACATGGAACAGTCAGTATGTCGGGTTGATTGATGCGGGGGCTACCGCGGTTGTCGGTGCGCGGTTGTCGGTCTGTCAGGCGCCAAACGTCTTTTTGAACCTGTTGACAAGGGCTTTGCTGATGGCACGGAAGTTTCCGTAGCGCAGGTTCAGGAGCAGTTCCTCTAACGAATATTGTACTTTTCGCCATGGGTGGTTCCATGCGTTCATCAGGTAGATGCGCTGCCTGAAGGCTTCGTTCGGCTCCGTACGTTCCGGATGAACAAGGGGGAACGACAGTTCGTAACGGGGCATGGTAAACATCCGGCGCATCCGGCGCGGCATTGTCGACAGTGAACCGGAATAGTGGGTGGAGTCATCGGTGACACCGCGATTATTGATAAGATTGCGTGCAGGCATCACAGCCAGTGCGTCGTTGAGCAGCATCGATGCCCAGAAGATGGTTTCGTAGTGGGCTTTCCCGGTCGCGCGGTGTTGCCGGCACATTTCCAGGAAGTCACGTCTGAGCAGACCTTGATTGATCAGGGTCTGTATTTTTTTCACTTTCTCTTCATCGTCCAGGAACGTGTAGTGTTCGTCCCACGTATCGGTGACCCTTCGCCATGAGGCCCACCCCCAGATGCTGAACACGCTGGTGAAGAAGTACGAGGGCTCTTGCCCTGGGTTTTTGCCGTCGGCAGGTTTGCCGAGGGGTGTCGTTTCCTCGGCATTAAAGCCGGATATCATCCACACCCGTTGGTCATCGGCATAGCGTCGGAGCAGTTCCGTGCAGAATCGGAAGAACGACTGCGACGGCACATCGTCGTCTTCCAGCACAATGCAGTGGTCGACCGTTGAGAAAGCCCATTTCTGTGACAGATATTCCGAGGGGTCGCAGCCTTGGTTCTCTTCCTGATACCAACGGTGCACCTCGCAGGGCCAGTCGATGTTGCTGACAATCTTCCTGCAGGCTTCTATGCCGGCTATGTCTTGCTGGCCGCGCGGTCCGTCCTGATAGAGGAATAGCATGGGAGGCTGTGCCTTTCTCACCTCGGCGAACACCTCAGCCAACTGCTCCGGCCGGTTGAAGAAGAGGATGAGCACGGGAGCACACCTCTCGCCATCCGTTTTCTCTTGTGACTCGTCAGCAGCTAACGCCGTTGTTGTTGCTGCCACTGTTGCATGTGCCGGCTGCCGTCGGCCTTCGTCGGGAAGCTGCATATAGTCGCCATAGATGCCGCGAAGCAGATGGTCAGCATCATGAGGGACGGGGAACTGACGGCCCTCGAAGATGTGGGTGGTCAGCGGGAAGATATCTTTCTCGTGGCGGGGATTGTGATAGGGGATTCCCAGTCCGCTGGTGACGGTTCGTGCACAGAGCAGGCGGTTCAGACTGCGGAGCAGTGGGTGCAGATAGCTGTCGTTGGCATGATACCATGAGCGTACGCGTCGCATCTCTCCCTGTCTCCAGAGCTTATAGGCGTGTCCGTAGGCTTTCTCGGAGAGCAGGTGTACCCAGCGCCGTTGCCGCTCCATGGGGAAGATGTCGATATACAGTCCGCGTTCGCGGAAGGCCCGGTCGTATCCGTTGGGCTCTTCGAAGAGTGTGTCCTTCAGTCGGACTTTTGCGTAGAAGAAGCAGTAGTTCGGGTCGGCATCATGGGTCTGCAGGACCATGTTGCTTGGCAGTTCTTCCTTCAGCAAGGGCAGCAGTTGCAGATAGTCGCTTCGCATCATCTCGATGTCGAGGTCGTCGTCCCATGGGATGAAACCGTCATGTCTGAGTGCTCCGATGAGTGTTCCTGACGATAGCCAGTAGGGTATGCCATGACGTTGGCAGATGGCGTCGACGGCGATGAGAATATCGAGCATCTGAAGCTGCCGGCGCCTGAGTGTGAGCAGGCTTTCTGCCCATGCATATACGCGGTCGATGACGGGGCATGCCACCTGCTGCTCGTGGCACAGCCGGCGGATGGTGGCCAGGCCGTAGGGAATATCTTCCGTGAAATAGCGGCTGTCGAGGTCGGGCTGATAGCCGAAGGGTGTCTGCCGCATGGGTGCCGCGATGCCTTTGAAGGCGCTTATCGACCGCAGTTTGGCGGCGAGCGACGGTGCGTCGTGGCTCTCGTAGTAGGTGAGCACGTCGGGTATGCTGCCGGGTGTGACATGGAGTTTCCGGAGCAGTTCCTGCAGCTCTTGGTCCATGGCGATATAGGTTGCCGCGGCATTGTCGGTCCACTCCTCGTAGAAGAGTGACGGTGTGTCATAGAAGCGTCCCGGCTTCCAGTTGCCCCACAGGTCGTAGAGGCGTGCGGGATGGAGCAGGGGGTTGCTGTTTGAGAGGCTTGCTTCGTAGTGGCTGGCGAGGAGTCGCATGGGTGTCTTGAAGAGCGTTTCGAGTTGCTGTCGCAAAGGCTCTCTGTCGGCCGCATGCTCAATGGCGACGGCCATCTCTTTCTTGTACCCGAGGAGTGCGGCCCGGTGTCCGTATTCGATGGTACGGGCGATGAACGGTACGCGCTGGAAGCCGAAGCATACCTGCGTGGGTGGCAGCAGGCGTTGTGCCTCGAAGAAGAATCCGGTGTTCGACACGACGGTGCCTACGGCGGTGTGTGGTGCCAGATGTGGTGCCACCTGCCGCAGCACGTCGCCGATGGAGAAGCCCGGCAGACAGAGCAGCAGGATGTCGGCCTGTGGCACTACTTCCGCGGGGTCGGCAGTAATCTGTGCGAGCTGTCCCTCGATGGTGCTGCCGTCGGGCGTATCGATGGTCAGACGAGTGCACCACCGTTCGGGTTTACGGGTGAGCAGGCTCACCTGCAGGTCGGGTTGCGCTGCCAGGAAACCCGCCACGACATGTCCGAGGTTTCCACCTCCACAGATACATATCTTCATTGCTGTTGGTCTTTGTTAGGGAATGAGTTGTCGGAATGCGCTGATGAGCTGGTCGTTATCAGCCTCGTTGCGCACGGAGAGCCGGATATAGTTTCTGCCTGCCAGCCCGGTCTTGCTGTCGCAGTCTTTGATGATGATGCCGTATTCGGAGAGCAGTCGGCGCGTGAGTTCTTCCGAGGTATAGTGGCTCACCACCTGGCAGCAGAAGAAGTTGGCCTGGGTGGGCAGCACGCGCAGATAGGGTATCGTCTGTAGGAGCTGATGCAGTCGGCGTCGTTCTGCGATGAAGCGGTGGCAGGCCTTGACATAGTCTTTTTCGTATTTCCCATATATCTGCATGTAGTATTCTGCGAACGAGTTGATGTTCCAGATGCTGATGTCGCGTTTCATCCAGCTGATGAGTTCTTCGTCGGCAGAGGCGAGGATGCCGAGCCGCAGTCCCGGTACGCCATACGACTTCGAGATGCTCTTGACGACGATGAGGTTGGCATGTGCTGTGAGCAGGTCGTCGTGGATGAGTGAGTTCTCTTCGAAGCCGTCGCTGAAGTCGACGAACGACTCGTCGACGATGAGCTTCACCTTCCGTTCTTCACACCAGCAGGCCAGTCGCAGCACGTCGGCCTTGGGAATAAAGTTTCCCGAGGGGTTATCGGGGTTGATGAGCAGGAGCTGCCTGATGTCTTTGTCGGCATAGAACGCCATCAGGTCGTCCGCCGTATAGCGCAGGGTCTCTGTGTCGGGCTTGTAGGCCACGATGTCGGCTTTGTCCAGTCGGTGGGGATACTCTTCGAAGGTGGGATAGATGACGCCGATGGGCTGTCGGCCGTTGTGTTCCATCAGGCTCTTGATGAGTTCAGCGGCACCATTGCCCACGACGACATGCTGCGGGCTGATGCCGAAGTTCTTCGCTGCCAGCATGGCGTTCACCTTCATGCCCGAGGGGTACTCGGTGAGCAGGGTGTCGAAGCTGGCACGCAGCTCATCGCGCATTCGGCGTGTCGGGAAATACGGGTTCACCAGATAGCAGTAGTCGAGCATCTTCGGGAAGCGCCAGTGGCCTCCGTAACGGTAGTTGAACCGTTCGATCATCTCGTCGGGCTTGGCGAAGAGTGTCTCGGCGATGTCAAGGTCCTGGATGTCGTCGATCTCGTACCAGGGTTCGTTGCCCACACGCTGTGCCTTCAGGTCGCTGCCGTCGAGCAGGGTGATGACGCGCAGCACCTGTTCGTAGTATTCGTTATTGCCCAGCGCCTGGCAGTAGGCTTCGAGAAACGGCACATATTTATGGCGTGAGAAGTCGCGCGAGAACTTATATATATTGACGGTCTTGTAGTATTTGTCGACATCATCGAAGCTGAATGCCTGCTTCGAGATGAAGCTGACGATATTCATCTCCTGGTCGATGCGCACGACGGTACCGTCCATCCACGACTCATACTTTGCCACCATGGCCACGTTCGGATGGGGGTTGTCGACAATCATCGGCAGCAGGCGGTCGCTGAAGATGAGGTCGCTCTCGATGAGCAGTGTGTCGTCGTCCATCATCTTGTCCTTGGCCAGCGCCAGGGAGTAGATGTTGTTGGTGCGGTTGTAGACGGGGTTCTCGACGTATTCTATCCGCAGCCGGTCGTCGTAGCGGTGGCCGATATGTGCCTTCAGGTTCTCTGCCTGATAGCCCACGACGATGACGACGCGGCTGAGTGACAAGTTGCACAGCTGTGTGAGCAGGCGGTCGATAAGGCGGACGCCGTTCACCTCGACCATGCACTTGGTATTATCTTTTGTCTTCTCTCCTAACCGGCGGCCCATTCCTGCCGCCAAGATGATTGCTTGCATATATTCCTTATTTGTTTCTGTTCTTTATAAAGCCAAGGCTCTCGCGAAGGATCTGTGCCCCCGCCAGACGCATCACGGCGAGATATGCCGCTCCGAAGATGGCGACGCGAACGACAAGCAGCACCACGTCGGGCCACGCCTGCGAGGTCACGGCCACCGTCAGCAGCGCCGCAGCAACGGCTGTCAGCCCAAAGGGCAGCACGTCCTTTAGGAACGACAGCAGCCGATAGCCCGTCAGGCGGCTTACCAGTGCAAACCATACAAAGGCCCATGCAATGTTCAGGGCCACATAGGCGCCCACCATCCACATCAGCTCCTGACGGCGCAAGGCAAACAGCACACCCACCTGCAGACCACAGAGCAGCAGCGTAGACCACAGGTAGAGGTCGCTGCGTTCCTTCGACAGCACCATGTTCGACAGCAGCGTCGACAGCGGCGCAAAACAGCCGCTCAGACACAGCACCTGCAGGAATACCGCCGACTGCATCCATTTGCTGCCGATGGTGAGGCAGATAAACTCGTTGGCCACCATACTCAGGCACAACAGGAGCGGGAACGTGACAAAGGCCGTGAAGCGCATCAGCTTGCGCAAGGCTGCCAGCTGTCTGTCGCCGTCGCCGCGAAGGTCGACGAACACGGGCTGCGCCACCTGGCTCACCATGCCCTGCACCACCGAGAAAGCCTTCGTATTCCATTGGGAAGCCTGGAAATAGACCCCGGCTTTCTGCTCACCGAAATACTTCACGGTGAGCACGTTGATGATATTATTGTTCACCTGCGTGGCTATCGTCGTGACCATCACCTTCCAGGAAAAGCCGAACATCCTGCGGACAGGACGGAAGTCCAACTCCAGATGGGGTCGCCAGGGAGAATAATGCCACAGCAGCAGCGTATTCACCAGCACGAACACCAGGTTCTGTGTCACCAGCGACCAATAGCGGCCCCCAGCCAGGGCCATCCCGACCCCTGCCAGACACGACACCAGCGTCGCCGTCATGCCGGCCTTGGCAATCTGCTTCGTACGCAGGTTCTTAAACAGCCATGCACTCTGCGACGTGCTGAAGGCCGTAATGACGACAGCCAGGAAAGCATAGCGCGCAAGGGGTACCAACGCCTCATTCTCATAGTATGCGCCCAGCAGCGGAGCAGAGAAGAACATCACCACATACAGTGCGATGCCCATCAGCAGATTAAACCAGAAGACGGAGTTATAGTCAGCGTCCTGCGGATGGCTCTCGTTGGCCAGGGCCGTCTTGAAACCGCTGTCCTTCAGTTCCGTGGCAATAGCCGTGAAGATAACGACGGCAGCCATCATGCCATAGTCCTCTGTGTCGAGGATACGGGCCATGATGATGCCGAACACCATCCCGATGAGTTGCATCACCAAGGTGTTCATGCCGCCCCAGAAGAGGCCGCGTGCTGTCTTCTCTTTCAGCGTCTCCATTGTTTTCTTTTGCAAAGGTACGATTAAACGAGCACAATGCAAAATAAAACTCGTTTTATTTTCGTTGTCGAGTGAAAGTACCTTATCCAAAGGTACGATTTAGCGAGGACAATGCTAAATAAAACTGTTTTATTTTTCATTGTCGAGTGAAAGTACCTTATCTAAAGGTACGATTAAGCGAACCATGCCGAGTGAAAGTACACCCCAAAAACAAGTTTCGGCGCCAACCAAGACAAGGGTAGGAAAACACGATGACAAGCATTCTTTCCCACAAAAACAAGCATCGTTTTCAACGCAGGTAAGGATCGTCAGACACGAAGGTAAGGATCGTGCGACCAAAATAAGCTATTTTGATGACCAAAATAGGCTATTTTGGTGACCAAAATAAGCTATTTTGGTCCCCCTATCCTAAGTATGGATATAACAGAGAGTTACAGAAGCGGGGATGAAGGGTGAGACTGCCCATAAGAGACAGGCAGGAAAAATGTTCGTGAGCGGGGCGTGGGAAAGCCAGTATCATGATGCTGACGGAGGATTGTCGGCTCAACGGGAAAAACGGAAACTGTCGAGGGTGACGGTGCCTTGGAATTCCATGACCAAGGCATGGACACCGCTGACGGCAGCGACAGGTGCACTGCTAAGCGTCCAACGCGAGGAGGCGGGCACGACAACGGTGGCCACATGATGCCCTTCAGCCGTTCGCAGGATGATGGAGGCTCCTTTCGCGGATCGTGCTTTGACGACGACGCGCTTCAGATTGTCAGGGAAGTCGAGGTAGCGCCATACGGCGGTGTCGCCCGCGATGGACTCATCGAGCACCTCGCGCATGCCCTCTTGCACAATCCTGACATGGCCGGAGAGGCCACATGTCCGCGCGGCATCCGTCCATTCCTCGGCAGCAAGGGGGCTGCCGGCACCCTGCGAGGTCATCACCACCTCGGCGATGGTGCCGTCAGGGCGGAAACTGATGGGTTCGATACATGCCTTGCGCATAGTGCGGCATCCATGGGTGGAACGATGGTAGAGCACATACCACTGTCCGCCGAACTCTACGATGGAGCCGTGGTTGTTCCACGTCTCCGGGTCGCAGCCGGCATTGTCGATGATGACGCCCTTATAGGTGTATGGCCCCAGTGGTGCCGTGGCCATGGCATAGCCGATGGAGGTAGGCCGGTGGTTGCGGCTGATGTCGGCATAGATATAATAATAGTATGGACCGCGCTTGATGACGTAGCTGCCCTCATGGAAGAAGTGGTCGCGCTCGGTGACGATGCTGTCGGTGAGGGTTGTCAGGTCGAGGGTCTTCATGTCGGCATTCATCCTTGCCCCCTTGGCAGAGAACTGTCCCCAGAAATAATAGGCCTGTCCGTCGTCGTCGATGAAGATGTTCGGGTCGATCTGCCGTGGTCCTTCTATCCGCACGCCGTCGCTGAAAGGTCCTGCGGGATGGGAGCCCGTGGCCACATACTCGCTGCCGTCGGGCGTGTCGTAGTAGAGGAACCATGTGCCGTCCTTCTCCATCACGTCAGGGGCATACAGTGTTTCGTGGTTGCGGAAGGAGAAGGGATGGAGGGTCCAATGGGTGAGGTCGTCGGAGGAGAGAACGTGATAGTTGCGTGAGCAGTAGTAGTCGGGGCTCTCGTCGAGAGAGCCATAGATGTACAGTCGTCCGTCGGGCCCCACTCGTGATGAGGGGTCAGCGATATATACGCCCATCGGGCAGATGGGGTTCTGGCCTCGTAGCGAGAAGGGCATGGCGAGGAGACACACCGACAGCAGCAGCCTCATCCTGCAGAGGCTGCGTCGGGCAATCGCTACCCAGTTACTTTGCG
>CAMNII010000022.1 GCA_946540435.1 uncultured Prevotella sp. | reverse complement strand
GGCGGCAAGACGAACTTCGTGCTGCTGAAGAAAGACGGCGTGGTAGGTTTCTTCAAGGTGAACGCTACCAACGGCTTCACCGTGGGTGCCCATACGGCTTATCTGTCGGCTGCCATCAGCGATCCTGCCAAGGGATTCTTCGGATTTGACGACAATACGACCGCTGTCAACAGCGTACTGAGCGTGAGCGAAGAGGCTGCTCCCGCATACAACTTGCAGGGTCAGCGTGTCAGCGACAGCTACTGCGGCGTCGTGATTGTGAACGGTAAGAAGTTTGTCAACAAATAAAACAGAAGGAGGTAAAACAATATGAAAAAGACATATAGCGCACCTGCAACAGAGGTGCATAGCATGATTATCAGTTCTCTGCTTCAGACCGCTTCCGGCATTCAGGATAAGGGTGTTGGCAAGCTGGGTCAGGGTCTGTCGAACGCGAACAACGAACTGAATGACAGTGATCCCACCGAAGGCAACCTTGCCAAGGGTGGCAGCATCTGGGACACCTGGGAGTAATCGACCCTTAGAGAATCAACGGCATGGAGGCCGCTGCCCTGTGGGGTGGCGGCCTCTTGTCTTCAGATTCTCTAATTCGTGACAAAAAAACAAGGGGATGGTTATGTTCTGCTTACCACAAAAAAAGTGAAAATACTATGGCTTTTAGCGGAATGTAATGATATTTTTAATACCTTTGCCGTGTGTAAAAGTAAAGAACTATGTGGAAACGGATGATAACGCTGTTGCTGGCCGTTTTGCTGGCAGTGGGTGTTGCTGAGGCTCAGCGTCCGAAGGTGGGGCTGGTGCTGGGTGGCGGTGGCGCTAAGGGCGCTGCCGAAGTTGGTGTGCTTCAGGTTCTTGAGGAGCTGAATGTCCCTATCGACTATATTGCCGGCACCAGCATCGGTGCCATCGTCGGTGGACTCTATGCCACAGGCTATCGTGCTGCAGAACTCGACTCGCTGTTTCGTCATCAGGAATGGTTCTCCCTGCTTACCGACCGTCGCGACGATCTGTCTACGGTACCCTATAAGGATGAAGGCGAGACCGTCTATGTCTTCGGCTTTCCCATGCTCAACAAGGGGGAAGGCATCTTTGACAGGGGCGGCCTGTTGCGAGGTCAGCAGGTGGAAGCCATGCTCGACTCCCTCATGGGCATGCGTGGCATCAACGAGATGGAGCATCTCGACATTCCGTTCCGCTGTGTGGCATTCGACATGAAGACGGCGACAGAGGTTGTCTTTTCCGAAGGCAGTCCTGCTGTCGCCATGCGTGCATCGATGGCTATTCCCGGCTGCTTCCGTCCTGTGAAAATCGATGATATGACCTTGCTCGACGGCGGAATGATTAACAACCTGCCTGTCGACGTGGTCCGCCGGATGGGTGCCGACATCGTTATTGCTGTAGACCTGCAGCAGAAACAGCACAAGCCGCTACCTGCACGTCAGAAGGAAACCCTCGTGGATTATATTGGTGACATGCTGAAAATCAGTCCGATGGTCAGCTGGGCCGTCAACCGTCCCGACCGCCAGCGCTACGAGGAGAACAAGAAGCTGTGCGACATCTATATCCATCCTGCCATCACCGATGACGACACGATGAGTTTCCAGGACAAGAGTATCGCCCGCATGATTCAGCTGGGGCGCGAGGCAGCGCTGCAGCATCGTGAGGAACTGTTGCTGATACAAAAGAACGATTAGTGTCCTGACGCCAATGATAAGAAAATGGAAAATGATGGCGAATAAAGAAATGGGGAATGATGACGGTCATTCCCCATTTTTGTTTGTCCTGCAGCGTGACGTCCCCCCCCTCGTGTGGAGGCATAAATAGACTTTTATGATGGTGAAAACGCTAAAGTGCCTTTCTGGCGGTCGATTAGCGATAAATCATGATGAGGATCCTTCAGCTCTTCAGGACGATAACTGGTGTTGCTTAGTCGTTCATAGCCCAGTAGCAGTCTGCTGACTGGCGAACCATGTTGAGACCCTCTTCGTTCAGGGCGACATCCATCTGACGGCCGTCCGACAGGGTGGCCTTGATGGTGCCATCGGTGTTGAAGCGGAATATCTCGCGCGTCTCACCATTCTGCTGCATCGACCATGAGTTGTCAGCGGCGTTGTAGACGAGCAGCACCTGCTCACCGTTTGGTGATGTGATCTCATAACCGTCTTTGAGAGTCTTGACAGCATAATAGTTACCATCGCTGCCCAGTACGTTGGTGGTCTTTCCGATGTTCGAAGCCACAGGGTTGTTACCGCTCCAGAATTCTACGGTGTTGAGCACGATGACGTCGACAGCCGAGCAAACAGCATAGGCAGGGCTGATAATGAGGAAGATGATTTCGTTGAGGAACTTGCTCCCTGTAGCCTGCTTGTTCCATGAAGCCAGCTTGTTGAAGAGCGAGAACGAACCTACACATGAGGTTGACAGCATGGCAGCGGCGAGAAGCACTGCCGAGATGGATAGATAATTCTTTTTCATAGTACAATGTTTGTGAATTGATTAAAAACGAGTAATGTCTTTCTTGTAGTTATAGCATAGTGCTGCTCCGATGGCAGTACAGAACTCGCTGTGTTTTGGAATGATGAACCGCACGCTATAGAGTTGCTCGAGCCCTTTGAACACTTCGTTGCACGCAGGCAGGAGGGTGAGGTTGCCAATCAGCACATATTCCTTGATGCCGCTGCCGAGAGAGGCGAGGATGGTTGACGAGCCGATGGTCTGCAGCACGGTGTTGATGATTCCCCGTGCGATGTCTTCTTTCGAGGCATCGCTCTTGGCGTTTCCGAAGAGTGCTGCCGTGGCATCCTTGGGCAGGCCGGGTAGGGGATAGGGGCTGATGTCGCCGATGTGCACGTCGATATGTGCCAGGTCGCCTTCTTGTGCCAGTTGCACCACCTGAGGGATGTCATCCGTCTGCAGCATGATGCGCGACAGTCCCATCAGCGTGCCGCCACCGATGCCCAGTCCTCCGATGTGGCGGATGTCGTCGCCACTGCACTGCACGAGCGATGTTCCCGTCCCCATGCTGACGACAATCATCCTGTCCAGTCCCGTCTCGTAGCGTGCTCCAAGGCCATCGGCCAGGAATTCGTCGGCTTTGTCGGTAGGGAGTCCATAGACAGGCGCCTCGATATAGGCTGCTCCCACTCCAGTAATCATCACGTGTTCCACATCGTTGAGCGTGATATTGTTGTCGTGGAGGTAGCGTCCGAAGGCTCCGTATAGTGACGCCACGGGGTCTGTCGCTTTGATGCGTATGGGCGAGAAAATATTTCCGTCGGCGTCGATACCGACAATTTTCGTGGTGCTAATCCCCACGTCAATACCAATGACTATTTTCATGAGCTGTGTTTTTTTTGAATGCAAAAGTAATAAAAAACTGATAAAACGATGCGGTTAACTCGGATTTTTTTGTAAATTTGCAACAATAATTAATAATGGTTCGTAACCAATAGCTAAAAACATATGCAAAAAGCCTATGGAAAAGAAACATTTTGATGTGGTGGCTGCCGTTATTCAGAAAGGCAAGAAGTACTTCTGTGTCCAGCGTACGCGTTCGGAGTATGACTATACCAGTGAGCACTGGGAGTTTCCCGGGGGCAAGGTGAAGGCTGGCGAATGCGACCACGAGGCCCTCATCCGTGAGATCAAGGAAGAGATGGACTGGGATGTCTTTGTCGGTCGGCGTCTGGCCCGTGTGGACTATGACTATCCCGATTTCAGCATTACGCTGACGGCCTACCTGTGTCGCCCGGGCGATGGTGAGCCGACGCTTTTTGAGCATTTGAATAGCCGCTGGTGTACGGCGAAACAGATTCCGAGGCTAAAACTCACGGCTGCCGACCGCCTCTTGCTGCCCTTTATTCCATGACTGTGCACCAAGCGAGGAGATTTTTACTAACCATAAACAACTAGAATCATGAAAATCGGAATTCCAAAAGAAATCAAGAACAACGAGAGTCGAGTAGGGATGACTCCCGCTGGCGTGAGTGAATTGGTTGGCCACGGCCATGAAGTGTACGTTCAGCATACTGCCGGCGAGGGCAGCGGCTTCTCTGATGCCGACTATCAGTCAGCGGGAGCAGAGATCCTTCCGACCATTGAGGCGACCTACGCCATGGCCGACATGATCGTGAAGGTGAAGGAGCCGATAGAGCCGGAGTATGCATTGGTGAAACCCGGCCAGGTGCTGTTCACCTATTTCCATTTTGCCTGCGACGAGGCGTTGACGAAGGCTATGCTGGCGAGCGGCGCCGTCTGTGTGGCCTACGAGACGGTACAGCTGGCCGACCGTTCCTTGCCCTTGCTGATACCGATGAGCGAGGTGGCCGGCCGTATGGCAGCAATCAATGGTGCCTATTATCTCCAGCGGACGAAGGGTGGCAAAGGAAAACTCATCGGTGGCGTGCCTGGTGTGAAGCCGGCGAAAGTCCTTGTGCTCGGAGGTGGTACCGTGGGTGAGGCAGCAGCGCGCCTGGCTGCCGGCATGGGTGCTGAGGTCTATATCACTGACGTCTCGCTACCTCGTCTTCGCCAGCTTGACATCGAGACGCCTGCCAATGTCCATACGCTTTATTCCTCAGCGCATAATATCCGTCGCGAACTGCCTGATACAGATGTCGTTATCGGATCCGTGTTGATTCCTGGGGCCAAGTGCCCGCATCTTATTACGCGGGATATGCTCGGTTTGATGGAGCCTGGGACGGTGCTTGTCGACGTAGCCATCGACCAGGGAGGCTGTTTCGAGACTTCTCACCCGACGACGCATAGCAATCCGACCTATGAAGTCGATGGCATCCTGCACTATGCCGTGGCCAACATCCCGGGCGCAGTGCCACATACTTCTACGACAGCGCTGACGAATGCCACGCTGAGGTATGCCTTGGCACTGGCCGACAAGGGCTGGAGGCAAGCCTGCAAAGACGATGCGGCACTGTTCAAAGGGCTGAATGTCGTTGAGGGACAAGTAACCTTCAAGGCAGTGGCAGAAGCATGGGGAATGGAGTACCATCCCGTTTGCCTGTAGCGCTCTTTGGGCAGGACGCTATGCACGGCGCATGCCCGCGAGTTTTCATCTTTTTCGTTATTTCGCATTTTTTCGCAATCCAATCAAGTATTTGGTAATTGCGAAAACATGCGAAATGGCGAAAGCATGGAAATCAATTGTAAACTTAATTAATTCTTGCAAATTCTTAGTTCACTTTTTCTTTGTTTCATCTTTTCTTCGTACCTTTGCAACCTATTTAAGTAATATATAGTTTAGGAAATGAATATATTGGAACTTAGCGAACAGGAGATTGGCCGTCGCCAAAGCCTGCAGGAGCTGCGCAACATGGGCATTGATCCCTATCCCGCAGCTGAGTACCCCGTTACATCATGGAGCACTGATATTATCAAGGATTTCAAAGACCTGCCTGTCATCGGAAAGGACGAGAACGGCAATGACGTCCGTGAGACTGCCACTCCGGAGAACAGTCCTGTAGTCAGCATCGCAGGACGCCTGATGAGCAAGAGCATCATGGGAAAGGCCGGTTTTGCCAAGCTGCAGGATGCCAAAGGGCGTATACAGATATATGTGCAGCGTGATGCCATCTGTCCTGGTGAGAATAAGGACCTCTATAATATTGTTTTCAAGAAGTTGCTTGACCTGGGTGACTTTGTCGGTGTGAAAGGCTACGTCTTTCGCACGAAGACGGGTGAGATCAGTGTCCATGTGTTGGAACTCACGTTGCTGAGCAAGAGTCTGAAGCCGCTGCCTGTGGTGAAGACCGATGCCGACGGAAAGGTGTACGACTCCTTCGACGACCCGGAGCTGCGCTATCGCCAGCGTTATGTCGACCTGGTTGTCAATGCCGGTGTGAAGGAAACGTTCCTGAAGCGCGCCACCATCATCCGCACCATGCGGCGCATCCTCGACGATGCCGGCTATACCGAGGTGGAGACGCCCATCCTGCAGAACATCGCAGGAGGAGCTTCCGCCCGTCCGTTCATCACTCATTTCAACGCCCTGAACCAGGATATGTATATGCGTATCGCCACGGAGCTCTATCTGAAGCGGCTCATCGTGGGCGGCTTCGAAGGTGTCTATGAGATGGGTAAGAACTTCCGTAACGAGGGAATGGACAAGACGCACAATCCTGAGTTTACCTGCATGGAGTTGTATGTGTCGTACAAAGACTACAACTGGATGATGTCGTTTACCGAGCGCATGCTCGAGGAAATCTGCACGGCCGTGAATGGCAAGCCTGAAGTGGAGATTGACGGAAATGTCATCTCCTTCCGTGCACCTTACCGCAGGCTGCCCATCCTCGATGCCATCAAGGAGAAGACCGGTTTTGACTGTGACGGGAAGAGCGAGGAAGAGATCCGTGCCTTCTGTCTCTCGAAGGGTATGGAGGTTGACGAAACGATGGGTAAGGGCAAACTCATCGATGAGCTCTTTGGAGAGTTCTGCGAGGGTTCTTTCATCCAACCAACATTCATCACCGACTATCCCGTGGAGATGTCGCCCCTGACGAAGATGCATCGCAGCAAACCAGGTCTTACCGAGCGTTTCGAGTTGATGGTGAATGGTAAGGAACTTGCCAATGCCTACTCCGAGCTCAACGATCCCATCGACCAGGAGGAACGCTTCGTGGAGCAGATGCGGCTTGCCGCCAAGGGCGATGACGAGGCGATGATTATCGATCATGACTTCCTGCGTGCCTTGCAGTATGGCATGCCGCCCACCAGCGGTATCGGCATCGGCATCGACCGTCTGACGATGCTCATGACGGGAAAGTTTGCTATTGGCGAGATCATGCTGTTCCCCCAGATGAAGCCCGAGAAGAAGGTTCCCCAGAGCTCTGTCCAGGAATGGGCTGCCGTCGGTGTGGCCGAGGAGTGGGTGCCAGTGTTGCGGAAGGCTGGTTTCAACCTTGTCCAGAACATCGCCGGAGAGAAGGCCCAAGGGCTGCAGCAGAAGATCGGCGACATCGTCAAGAAGTATAAGCTCGACATGCAGAAACCTACTGTCGACGAAGTACAGCAGTGGATTGAACGCTCGGCGGAATGAGGTGTTGTTGACGAGATGAAAAGTCTTTCGCTCGGTTTGCACTACCATTAAGAAAACTCTTGAAGGTAGGAAGCACATCGGAAAAGAAAAAAACTTCGTTTTATTTTGTTTTTTGCTCGGTTTGCAATACTTTTGCAGTCGGAAAAGATAAAAAGGTAGTAACGGTAAGAAACGACACTTATGTATGACAGCGGACGTATAGCCATTATTGGCGGCGGTTCATGGGCCACGGCCATTGCCAAGATACTGGTGCAGCATACGCATCATATCGGGTGGTATATGCGGCGTGACGACCGCATTGAGGATTTCCGTCGGATGAAGCATAACCCCGCCTATCTGACGGGTGTTCATTTCGATATCGATGAGATTTATTTCTCTTCCGACATCAATAAGATCGTCCAGGCCTACGACACCCTGGTTTTCGTCACCCCGTCGCCTTATTTCAAGAGCCATCTGAAGAAACTGAAGACCCGCCTGCGCGATAAATTCATCGTCACCGCCATCAAGGGTATCGTGCCTGATGAGAATTTGTCGTGTTCAGAATATTTCCATCAGGTGTTCGACGTGCCGTATGAAAACCTTGCCGTCATCGGCGGCCCGTCACACGCCGAGGAGGTAGCCCTCGAACGCTTGTCCTATCTCACGGTGGGTTGTGTCGACCAAGAAAAGGCGCGTGCCTTTGCCGACCTTCTCTCGTCCGACTATATCAAGGCAAAGGTGTCGAGCGATGTGCTCGGAATAGAATATTCGTCCGTTTTGAAGAATGTCTATGCCATCGCTGCCGGCATCTGTTCCGGACTGAAGTATGGCGACAACTTCCAGGCCGTCCTCATGTCGAATGCCGTTCAGGAGATGGCCCGTTTCCTTCAGGCCATCAACCCCATTGAGCGCAACATGTACGACTCCGTCTATCTGGGCGACCTTTTGGTGACGGGTTATTCTAATTTCTCCCGCAACCGTACCTTCGGAACGATGATTGGCAAGGGGTATAGCGTGAAGTCGGCACAGATAGAGATGGAGATGATTGCCGAAGGCTATTTCGGCACGAAGTGCATGAAGGAAATCAACAGCCGCATGCATGTCAACATGCCCATCCTCGATGCCGTATACAATATCATCTACGAGCGCATATCACCGAAGATAGAAATAAAGCTGCTCACCGACAGCTTCCGCTGATCCCTTGGTGCCGACAGCTCCCGCTGACCTTGATGCCGACAGGGTGAGCGATGTTATGGGGGGACGGCCACTCCCGACCCATACCATTAAGGGGAAACTATAAACTTAAATCTGAATATGATGAAAAAGCTATTTCTTGTCACTGCATTGTGCCTGCTCACCGTCACCCTGCAGGCCCAACATCGTGCCGACAGGCAGCATCTCACAAATCCCGAGTCATTCACCTTCGTCGTCTTCGGTGACCCGCAGGGCTACACCAAGTACGACATCAACCAGCCCCTCTACGAACTCTGCACGGCATGGATCTCCGACAACGTCGAACACCTCAACATCAAGGGCGTGCTCTTCACCGGCGACCTCGTAGAGCAGAATGAGAACATTGTGCGCAACAGGAATATGCTCAACCAGACCAGCAAGCAGATGTGGGAGTGGTCGAGCCATTGCCTCGAGCGCCTCGACGGACGCGTGCCCTACATCATCGCCGGCGGCAACCACGAGTACGGCTATGTCAGAGGCGACGAGCCCTTCACCCACTATCCCGAATACTACACCTTCGAACGCAATCCCAAGACCGCCGACCACCTCGTCGCCGCACATCCCAACCGCATGGGGCAGGTGTCGCTGGAGAATGCTGCATGGGAGTTTGAAGACAAGAACTGGGGCAAGCTGCTCGTCATCGGCACCGAGTGGGCTCCGCGCGACGAAGTCCTCGACTGGGCACGCAAACTCTGCGACAGCAAGCGCTTCGAGAACCACACCGTCATCTTCCTTACCCATTCGCTGCTGGAAGAGAAGACGGCGCGCTATACCGACAACGAGAACTACAAGATCCAGCCTCGCAACTACGGGCGGGAGATATGGGAGAAACTGCTCTACCCCTGTAAAAACATCCGGCTCGCCGTATGCGGCCATACCGGCCATCCCGCTTCCGACGAAGGGAAGGAGACTGGTAGCAGCTACGACCACCAGTGCAACAACGCCTACCGCTGCGACAAGAACAGCGCCGGCAAGGATGTCCATCAGATGATGTTCAATATCCAGTGCCTCGGAGGCGGATGGGAAGGTAATGGCGGCGACGGCTGGCTGCGACTGCTCGAATTCCTGCCCGACGGCAAGACCATCAAGGCCTCTACCTACAGCGTGCTCTTCGGTATCTCGCCCATGACGAAGCACCTCGCCCATCAAACCGATCCCTTCTGCCAGTTCGACATGGTCATTGAATAGCACACACCGAAAGCAGTTATCTTCCATAACAACAGAAACCTAATCGCCCCCCCCCATACGTATGAAACGAATACTCACAGCCCTGTGCCTGCTCAGCCTGCTGGCTGCGCATGCACAGGTCATCGACGTCACGTCCACGGCGCCCTATTCCCCCTATATCTTTGGGATGAACCTTGAGCACACCCGCTCGGCAGTGAATGGCGGGCTGAGCGCACAGATGCTCAAAAACAGGAAGTTCGCCGGAAAGCCCGCCGCTAACCTCGGACTCTGCTCCAAATGGTTTCCCATCGGCCGGCGCGTGCTCTATATGAAAGATAATGCGGCGGCATACACCCGTCACATCAGCCTGCCGAAAATGCACCGCTGGAACGAGCGCAGCGCACAGGTCATCGAAAACCTCAGCGAAGGCACCATGGCCGGAATGGGACAACACCACCTCGGCATCGTCGTAGGCCGGAAGTACGACCTGCGGACCGTCACCCGCGTCGACAAGCCCGTTAGCCTGACCGTGGCACTCACCGACCGCACAGGCCAGCGAGTCTATGCCAGCCATACCATCAGCCTCGAGCCCGCCGACCAGTGGACAGTCAGCGAGTTCACCCTCATCCCCGCCGCCTCCGATGACGACGCCGACATCCGCTATACCTTCACGCAGCAGGCCGAGCTTATTGTCGGAGCCCTGTCGATGATGCCCCACGACAACTTCCACGGCATGCGGAGCGATGTCGTCGAAAACCTCAAGAAGATAGGCCCCACACTCATCCGCTGGCCAGGAGGAAACTTCGCAGGAGAGTATCGCTGGAAGGACGGCCTCCTACCCGTCGACGAGCGGGCACCCCTCCAGGCATATACCGAGATAGAGACCCAGCCCCACACCGATGGCTACGACTACCACGAGATAGCCACTGACGACTTCATCGCCCTCTGTCGCGAGGTAGGCGCCGAGCCCCTCCTCACCATCAATCTCGCATGGCAGAGCCCGGAGGAGAGCGCCCAGTGGGTGGAATACTGCAACGGCAACGCAACGACTGAATACGGCAAGATACGTGCCCAGCGCGGCCATCCCGAACCCTACAACGTGCGCTTCTGGTCGTTGGGCAACGAAATGGGTTACGGACACATGGAAGGTCCCAACGGCCCCGACGGCTATACCGACTACGCCCTGCGCCATGCCGACGCCATGCTCGCCGTGACACCCAACCTGAATCTCTTCGCCTCCGGACCCTATCCCAACGACGAGTGGGCCGCGAAATCAGCAGCACGCATGGCAGAGAAAGTCAAGTATATCTCCCTCCACGACTACTACGGGCCGACGGCATTCAGCGGCGGCGGACTCCACTACACCACGCCCGAGAAGACCAGGGTCACCTACGACGCCATCGTACAGTCGGCCATGAAGACCGATCGTCTCGTCCAGCGCATGCGCCAGAGTCTCGACCAGACCGGACAGCAACTCCATATCTCTTTCGATGAGTGGAACCAGTGGTATGCGTGGTACCGGCCGTCATGCGTCGGCGACGGCATCTTCGCCGCCCGCATGATCCACTACTTCCTCAACCACAGCAACACCATGGACATCCCCGTTGTGTGCTACTTCCAGCCCGTAGGCGAAGGAGCCATCCTCGTCAGCCCGACAGAAAGCCGGCTGACAGCCATCGGACAGGTGTTCAGCATGATGAAAGCCCACCAGGGAGGCTTCCTCTGTCCTGTCGCCGACAACGACGACCTCTCCACCGCAGCAACGCTGAACGACGGTCTCCTCACCGTCACCCTCGTCAACGAGCACTACGACGAGCCCCGCACCTTCACTTTCCCCCTGCAGGGAACCGCCATCGAAGCCGTCGTCTACACCGCCGCCGATGTCCTGCCCTACAGCTACTTCCAGCCCATGCCCCTTGCCGTGCAGCGAGAGAAGAAAAGCCTCACGGCAGAATTGCCGCCCCACAGCGTGGCAATGATAAAAGTGCGGTTGAGGAAATAGACACACCGCTCCTCACTGAGCCGCTCACTAACATTATGCCAGATTAGTGTTTTCTTCCTAGCATATTGTTTACATTGCTGACTAAGGTGTGGCGGGCTATGTTGAGGCAGGCATGTGAACAAGGTGCCGAAAGAAATGCTGATAAAGACTAAATAGGCGTTTATGAAGGTGAAAACGCTAACGTGCTGTCCTGACGGCCGATTTGGGCATCAGTCCTGACAGCGTAGCTGGTGAGGTTAGTATTGAAAAGGGACCGGGATCTTCCTGCTATGGAATGTCCCGGTCCCTTTATTGATAAACTATCAACTTGTCGACTTAGAAGTCTTTCGTCATCTCGGCCACCTGGCTGTTGATGCGGTCGATGAACTCTTGGATGGGCATGGTGGCCTGCTCGCCGCCGCCCTGCTGGCGCATGGAAACGGTGCCGTCGGCGGCTTCCTGCTCACCGACGATGACCATGTAGGGCACGCGCTTCAGCTCGTTGTCGCGTATCTTGCGGCCGAGTTTCTCGTTGCGCAGGTCGATGGTGGCGCGGACGCCTTGCTTGTCGAATTCCTTGGCCACGCTCTGGGCGTAGTCGTTGTACTTCTCTGACAGGGGCAGGATGGCCACCTGCTCGGGTGTGAGCCAGAGGGGGAAGTGTCCGCTGGTGTGCTCGATGAGCACGGCGGTGAAGCGCTCGAGCGACCCGAAGGGTGCGCGGTGGATCATGACGGGGGTCTTCTTCTGGTTGTCCTCGTCGGTGTACTCCAACTGGAAGCGCTTCGGCAGGTTGTAGTCTACCTGGATGGTTCCGAGCTGCCAGCGGCGTCCGATGGCGTCCTTGATCATGAAGTCGAGCTTCGGACCGTAGAAGGCAGCCTCGCCGTATTCCACCTTGGCAGACAGTCCCTTCTCCTGGCAGGCCTCGACGATGGCTTTCTCAGCCAGTGCCCAGTCTTCGTCGGTGCCGACGTATTTGTCGTGGTCGTTGGGGTCGCGCAGGGAGATCTGTGCCTCGAAGTTGAATCCGAAGGCGGTGAGGACGATGTTGATGATGTCCATGACGTTGAGGAACTCCTGTTTGACTTGGTCGGGACGGCAGAACAGGTGGGCGTCGTCCTGCGTGAAGGAGCGTACGCGGGTCAGTCCGTGGAGTTCTCCCGACTGCTCATAGCGGTAAACGGTTCCGAACTCTGCGATGCGCAGCGGCAGGTCGCGATAGGAGCGCGGCTTGCTGGCGAAGATCTCGCAGTGGTGGGGGCAGTTCATGGGTTTGAGCATGTATTCCTCGCCTTCTTCGGGTGTGGTGATGGGGCGGAAGGAGTCTTTGCCGTAGTGGTCATAGTGTCCGGAGGTGACATAGAGTGTCTTCGAGCCGATATGCGGCGTGATGACTTCCTGATATCCGAAGCGTTTCTGCACCTTGCGCAGGTGGTCCTGCAGGCGCAGTCGGAGGTCGGTGCCTTTTGGCAACCAGATGGGGAGTCCCTTGCCTACCTTGTCGGAGAACATGAAGAGTTCCATCTCCTTGCCAATCTTGCGGTGGTCGCGCTTCTTGGCTTCTTCGAGCATGACGAGGTATTCGTCGAGCATTTTCTTCTTGGGGAAGGAGATGCCGTAGAGCCGCTGCATCTGCTCGCGCTCGGCGTCGCCGCGCCAGAAGGCTCCTGCCACGCTGGTGAGCTTGACGGCCTTGATGAGGCCGGTCGAGACGAGGTGAGGTCCGCGGCAGAGGTCGGTGAAGTTACCCTGTGTGTATGTGGAGATGGTGCCGTCTTCGAGATCCTGGTCGATGTGCTCGCACTTGTAGGTCTGCCCGTCGGCATTGAATTCCTTGAGTGCGTCGGCCTTTGACACTTCATGGCGCACGACGGGCTCGTCCTTGCGTGCGAGTTCCATCATCTTGGCTTCGATGGTGGGGAAATCGCTCTCCTTGATCATCTCGCCTCCGGGGAGGAGCACGTCGTAGAAGAATCCGTTCTCCACGGCGGGTCCGAATCCGAACTGTATGCCGGGGTAGAGTTCTTTCAGTGCCTCGGCGAGGAGGTGGGCTGATGTGTGCCAGAAGGTGTGCTTTCCTTCTTCGTCGTCGAACTTATAGAGTTCGATGGTGGCATCAGTGTTGATGGGCCGGTTGAGTTCTACAGTCTCGCCATTTACTCCGCAAGATACAATGTTGCGGGCGAGAGCCGGCGATATGCTCTCTGCAATTTGAAAACCTGTGACGCCTTGCTCATACGAGCGAACAGAGCCGTCGGGAAATGTAATTTTAATCATATCTACAATATATGTTTTTATAAATCGCTGCAAAGGTACGAAATAAAATGGGAAATGAGGAATGGGAACAGAGAAATTTAGAAAAAAGTATCCTTACCCATGGTTTTTCCCTGTTATTTGTCGGTATGCCGTTTGATGACGCTGTAGGCGTCGTAGATGCCAAGTTCACCAGCCTTGCTGAGGTCGGCTACGCCTTCGAGCTTGTGGTCGGTCTGGATATAGGCGAGTCCCCGGTTGTAGTAGGCTTCTGCCAGGTGGGCGTCGAGTTCCACGGCGTGGGTGTAGCAGTCGATGGCTCGCTGATAGTCTCCTTGCTGGAAGTAGTGGTTGCCGAGGTCGTAGTTGAGGTATGGGTTCTGGGGGTTGAGCTCGATGGCTCGTTTGAGGTCGAGTTCCACTTTTGTCGATGCCATCTTGGTGTCGATGCCTTGTGACTGGTTGAACTGGTTGAGTGCCGACTGGCATACGGCACGCTGCCAGTGGGCCAGGCATGAGGTGGTGTCGAGTTGGAGGATGGTGGTGAGGTCGTTGATGGCATCGTCGTAGCTTTGTATGACGCAATGTGCTACGGCTCGCTGCATGAGCAGTGGGGGCAGGCGGTCGAGGGTGGCGCTGTCGATGGCTGTGGACAGTGTGCCGATGAGTGCGAAGATATTGTTCGACTGTTCTTCGCTGAGTTGGCTGATGCCGAGGTTGACGTAGATGGTATGTTCAGACTTGGCGTTGAAGGCTTCTACGTCGCGGTCGAATGCCTGGTAGCTCTGTACGCCGTTCCTGTAGGCATAGTAGGACAGCTGGTACATGGGCATGATGGCGAGGTCGACGTTGCGGTTTTGTATCTGTCCGCGGTATACGGACTTGTACTCATGTTCGACTTGGTTTTCGTCGTCAACGACGAGCTGGTCGTATTTCTCGGGGTCTATCTCACTTCGTTTGCGCATCTGTTTCACTTTCTCGTCGTCCCATCGGGGCTGAATGCCGAGGTGCTTGTCCATCTGGGCCTTGAGAATGCGGAATTCGTCGCGTTCGGCTTCATTCTTCATGCCGAGTCGCCGATAGCAGTCAGCGCGTCGGGAGAGGCCTGTCCAGAAGTTGGGAAACTGGTCGATGACAACGGTGTAGTCGCCGATGGCTCCCTGCAGGTCTCCTGTCTCTTCGCGCAGCACGCCACGGTTGAATATGGCCATGACGTTTGTGGGCTCCATGCGGATGACGTAGTCGAAGTCTTCGATGGCCCTGTTGTCGTCGCCGATCTGCATGCGCAGCAGTCCGCGGTTGTAGTGTGCCAGGAAGTTGTGGGGGTCGAGGTCGATGGCTGTGTCGTAGTCGGACATGGCTCCTCGGAGGTTGTTGCGGTTCATTCGTGCGAGGGCTCTGTTGACGTAGTTGCCGGGTGTCTTCGGCTTGAGGTGGATGGCGCGGCTGAGGGCCTGGTCGGCTTCGCTCCATTCGCGGCGTGCCAGACTGACATAGGCGCGTGTCGTCCAAGTGTCAGCAGCGTAGGGGTCTATCTCGAGGCTGCGGTCGAGCCACACGACGGCTTCTGTGGTGTCTTCCTTCTGCAGGCATATCTCGGCGCGCAGGGTGTAGGCATTGGCAAGGTGCGACCATCGCATCATCATCGTGTCGGTCTCGAGGAGTGCACGGTCGTACTCCTTGAGGTTCATCATGCAGAGGGCGCGGTTGAACCTGTAGTTCTGCGACCTGGGATTCAGGCGAATGGCTTGGTCGTAGTCGCTGATGGCTCCTCGGAAGTTTTTCTGTCGTATGCGGTCGATGGCCCGCAGGTCGTAGAGCGCCTCTACATAGGGGTTCATCCTCAGGGCTTCCGTGGCATCGGCTTCGGAGCCTATGTAGTCGTCGAGGTAGTATTTTGCTACGGCCCGATATTGCCAGGGCTGGTAGAGGTAGGGCCGCTGTGAGATGACCTGGTTGAAATACTGTATGGAGAGCACGTAGTCTTCATAGTGGAGGGCTATCTCTCCGCTGATCATCAGGCGGTCGGTGTTCAGCTGCGCGGACAGCGGGACGGGTAGGGTGAAAAATAACAACAGCCATATCCACGCATGGCGCTGCCTGCAGCCTCGTCGGTTGTGAGGCTCCGTCCCTGTCGTTGAGGGACTCTGTGGGCTGTCCGGATGTCGGTGGGGTAGGTGTTGCATATGGTGTTGCTTGGCTATTTCACTGCTTTAGTGGGGTAGCGCTTGGCTATTTCACTGCTTTGGTGCGGTAGCTGCAGCGGTAGCGTCCTTGCAGGAGTGCTTTCAGCTTGCCTTGAATGAGTTGCTTGCGCAAGGGTGATATGCGGTCGATGAACAGGTGTGCGTCGAGGTGGTCGAACTCGTGTTGCATGACGCGTGCCAGATATCCCTCCACCCATTCGTCGTGCTCCTGGAACTGCTCATCGCAGTATCTCACGTGGATGCGTGTGGGCCGTGTCACTTTCTCGTGAATGCCGGGCAGAGAGAGACATCCCTCTTCTGAGGAGTCTTTCGGACTGTCTTCATCGAACTCGATGATGTGGGGGTTGATATAGACTTTTTTGAAGCCTTTGTATTCCGGCAGGTCGTCGCTGAGCGGGTCGAGGTCGATGACGACCAGCCGGATGGCTCTGCCTATCTGTGGAGCTGCAAGTCCGATGCCTTCGCTGTCGGCAAGGGTGTCCCACATATTGGCTATGAGCTGCTGCAGCTCGGGATAGTCAGGGGTGATGTCTTCAGAAACCTTTCGTAGAACGGGTTGCCCGTAAATATAAATAGGTAGTATCATTTTTGTTGAAGAGTGTCTTGGGGGTTCTAATGATTAGCCGGACTAATCATGGATGATCATTTCTCATTTTATTCCTTCGGGCTTCGAGGTAGCCCTGCAGGATGATGGTGGCACTGATGGTGTCGACGAGTGCTTTGTCCTGCCGCGCCTTCTTATGCAGTCCGGCATCGATCATGGCACGATGGGCCAATACGGAAGTGAAACGCTCGTCGTAGTATTCGATGGGTATCTGTGGCATGGCCTTCCGCCATCGGTTCACGAACTGTTCTACGCGCGCCAGGTTTTCGCTGGGCATGCCGTTGGTCTGCAGGGGTTTGCCGATGACAATCTGCCCTACATCCTCCTTTCCGACATAGGACTTGAGAAAATCGAAAAGCGTTGACGTAGAAACAGTCGCCAACCCGTTTGCTATAATCTGCAACGGGTCGGTGACTGCTATACCAGTGCGCTTGCGACCGTAGTCGATAGCTACTATTCTCACTGTTTAGTTGTTGTAAAGCAGCCATGCATCGGCATACTTCGAGCGGAGTTGGTCGCGCGACTGCACGGCGGCACCTTTCTCGTTGAATGTTGATGCGATGACGCGATACATGCTCTTGCCGGCGTTGTAGGCAATCTGGGCATCGTAGCCAGCTTCCTTCAGGGTGTTCTGCAGTCCCTCGGCATTGGCCTTGACGGTGAACGAACCGACGACCACGCTATACGCTTTCAGGCCAGAACCGTTGATGAGCTGCAGTGATTCGGAACGCAGATGAACGTTGTCGTAGTTTGTCGTAGTGGGTTGGGTCTGTACAGGCTGAGTCTGGACGGGTGTGACAACCGGCACTTGGGTCTGTACGGGCTGGGTGGCAGGTGTGTTCTCGGCGGCCTCGGCAGCTACTGCACGGTCGTAAGCGGCACGATAGGCTGACTGTTTACTCTTTCCACATCCCGTGAGTGCGATGACGGCGCACAAGCCTGCGCAAATTACCAATGATTTCTTCATAGTTCTTTTTATTAATATGTTAAACGTATAGACTAATTACGGAGCGAAATTACAAAATATATCGCAAACAAAGGTAAAAAAGTCGCCTAAAGATTGTTAAATGTCGTAATACTTACTTTTTTTAACAAAAAAAACCAACCTTTTTGGCGGTTTGTAGAAATCTTTTCGTACTTTTGCCGCAGAAAAGAACGCAATCATATCGTAAAACCATTTAAGAAAAGAAAGGACAATACACTATGAAAAGTTTAGGTTATTTCGGAGCATTCCTTTGCGGTGCCGTAGCAGGTGCTACCATCGGCCTGCTGCTCGCCCCGGAGAAAGGCGAGGATACGCGGACCCGTCTGAGCAATGCCGTTGATGACTTCTGCCAGAAGCACAACATCAATCTTTCACGTAAGGAAGTGGAAGACTTCGTTGACGACATTAAGGACGCCGCAGTGGCAGAGGAATAATGTTCTCTAACGATCAGAACATCGAGACCATAGGGCAGCTCGTTGAGACGCTCAAGCACTACGTAAGTCTGCAGAAAGACTACATGAAGCTTGACCTCATCGAGAAGATTGTCCGCTTGGTCACCGTCCTGACACTGGTTGTGGTGTTGGCGGCAAGCCTGTTACTCGCCCTCATCTATGTGTCGTTTGCCGCGGCCTATGGCCTGGGCGCCACTATCGGCATGGCGAAGGCTTTCCTCTGCGTGGCAGCCTTCTACGTTGTGCTGTTCCTTGTGCTCTATGCCTTCCGCAAACGGTTCATCGAACGGCCGGTAGTACGCTTCCTGGCCGCCTTGTTAATGGAATAATAACCCGTGAAAACATGACAAAGACAACATCGATGACCGTCGGAATGACCGATGAGCAGGCCATTAGCAATCTCAGCGATCTGCGGATCAGGAAAGAGTCGCTCAAACGTGACATACAGGCTGACGAGAAACAGGTTGCCGACCTGTGGCAGCGGCTGGTGACACCGCCCCAGCAGACTGGCCTGATGACACCCTCGAAGCGAATGGCGGGCCTTCTCTCAACAGGCATGAATGTCGTTGACGGCCTGCTGCTGGGATGGAAGCTATACAGGAAATTCGGAAAGAAAGGAAAGTTTCGCCGCTGAAGAATTCATCGCTGAAGGCTTCACCATATACCGTGTAATCGGCCATTTCATGGATTCATTCAATATTCTTGGTGTCCGGTAAAAGCGACCTTTGGATCGGACCGCTTTTTTACCAGACACTAATGCTTTCAAATAGCCGTATGTAAACGTCGCTGAGGAAGTCGCCGCCACGACATTTTCGCACCACCGAGGCAGCGACGCAACAGCCCAGGGGGTCCCCTGGGCTGTTGTGTGCAATGAGTAACGTGCATCAGATAACGGGAGACATCGAGAAAAGCGATAGGCTACCTTGCTTAGACCGTCGGTCTACCTTGCTTAGGCCATTGGTCTACGCCGCGTAGACCAATGGCCTAAGCAAGGTAGGACACCCATGAAAACGAAATTATTTACCAGCAATGAAGCACCTCAGAAGGGGAAAAGATATGAATGGTTCTGGCAAAGGGGACTATTTCTTCCTGCGTGTCTTGCCGGGCCGGCTGCCAATGGGCCGGTCGTCGTAGTTGGCATGTGAATGTTGAGACGTCTTTCCGGGCCGGCTGCCAATGGGTCGGTCGTCGTAGTTGGCATGTGGATGCTGAGGCGTCTTGCCGGGCCGGCTGCCAATGGGCCGGTCGTCGTAGTTGGCATGTGAATGCTGAGGCGTCTTGCCGGGCCGGCTGCCAATGGGCCGGTCGTCGTAGCTGACGTGTGGATACTGCGGCGTCTTGCCGTTGCCATGGTGGTTGGGTGAAAGGAGTTTCTGGATGAGGTCGGCGCGTCCCATGCGGCGCAGCTCCTGTTCGATGTTGCGACGTTCTTCCGGTTTATACCAGAAGAAGAACTGGCGTTGGGCGAGTTTCTCGCGTGGCGTCTTTGCGGAGAAGACGGGTTCGAGGGTGTAGGGGTCGTAGCCGGTATACCATGTCTCGGTGGATACGCTCATGGGGGTGGGTGTGAAGTCCTGTACTTGTTCGAGTTGGAAGTCCAGCTCCTTGGTGATGACGGCCAGCTCCGCCATGTCTTCAGGTCGGCAGCCCGGGTGGCTGCTGATGAAGTAGGGTATGATCTGCTGGTTGAGTCCTTCCTCACGGTTGATGCGGTCGAAGAGTCGCTTGAAGGCGACGAACTGCTGGAAAGAGGGCTTGCGCATGAGGCGCAGCACATGGTCTTGCGTATGCTCAGGTGCTACCTTCAGCCGTCCGCTCACATGTCGGGTGATGAGTTCGCGTGTGTATTCCTCGGCGCTGCGGTTGGCTTTCTCGTCTTTGCCGCGGTGGAGCAGCAGGTCGTAGCGCACGCCGCTGCCGATGAAACTTTTCTTGATGCCGGGAAGGGCGTCGACGGAGCGGTAGATGTCGATCAGCTGTGAGTGGTCGGTGTCGAGGTTCGGACAGACGACGGGGTGTATGCATGACGGCTTGGCACAGTGTTCACAAGCTTTCTTGTTGCGGCCGCCCATGCCGTACATATTGGCCGACGGCCCTCCGAGGTCGGAGAGGTAGCCTTTGAATCCGGGCATCTGTATGACCTTCTTTACTTCGCGGAGGATGCTTTCCTTGGATCGGCATGTGACGAATTTCCCCTGATGGGCAGAGATGGTGCAGAAGGCGCATCCTCCGAAGCATCCCTGATGGATGTTCACAGAGAATTTGATCATCTCGAAGGCGGGTATGGTCTTTCCTTTGTACTTCGGATGGGGGGCGCGCATGTAAGGCAGGTCGAAGGTGAAGTCCACCTCCTCGGTCGTTGGGACGGGGTAGGGGGCATTGACTACGACGTAGCGGTTTCCTGTCTGCTGGATGAGCCGCTGGGCATGCATCTTGTTTGATTCTTCCTCGATATGTCGGAAGTTTTCTGCCTGTGCACGCTTGTTGCGCAGGCATTCCTCGTGGCTGTTGAGGATGATGTCGTCAGCGGTGATGCCGCCCATGATGTCGTCCTTGCGGCATAGATAGGCTGTCTGCGGTATCTCCTTGATGCTTTCCACGGGGCGTCTCTTCTCCAGCTGCTGACAGATCTGTATGATGGATTTCGGCCCCATGCCATAGAGGATGAGGTCGGCCCCTGAGTCGACGAGGATGGAGGGACGCAGGCGGTCCTGCCAGTAGTCGTAGTGGGTCAGACGTCGCATGCTGGCCTCGATGCCTCCGATGAGCACTGGTACGTCAGGGAACAGCTTCTTCAGGATTTGCGTATAGACGATGGTGGGCATTTCCGGCCGCATGTCATGACGTCCGTCTGGCGAGTAGTCGTCGGACGAGCGCAAACGGCGGTTGGCGGTATACTTATTCACCATCGAGTCCATCGCACCGGGGGCTATGCCGAAGCATAGGCGCGGCCGTCCAAGCTTTTTGAAGTCGCGGAAGTCGCCATGCCAGTCAGGCTGCGGGACGATGGCCACACGATAGCCTGAGGCTTCGAGTGAGCGTCCGATGACGGCGGCTCCGAACGAGGGGTGGTCTACATAGGCATCGCCGGAGAAGAGGATGACGTCGAGTTCATCCCATCCTCTGAGTTCGCATTCCTTCTTTGTCGTGGGAAGGAAGTCTGTCAGCCTGTATTGTTGCTCAGTGTTTTCGATAGTTGCGATAATCTTTACATTCGGCCTGCCGGCGGATGTCCCTGATGGCGCATCCTGCACATCCGTCGCAGGGATTGTCCTTGTGGCTGACGGCCTTGCGTATGCGTCGTATGGCATAGGCGATGGCAAGCACAAGGACAATCGCTACGATGAGATATTGCGGGAGCATGGTCGCTGTTTTTTCTTCAGATTGCCTTTATGGACATGTAGGTGGTAATCCCTGCTTCGCTTAATAGGCGAAGAGGGGATAGTCCTTCATCGTATCGTTGACCTTCTGACGGACGGCAGCAATGACCTTCTCGTCTTCGGGAGCGTTGAGCACTTCCTCGATGAGTTCGGCAATGAGCACCATCATATCTTCCTTGGCGCCGCGGGTCGTCATTGCGGCAGTGCCGAGACGTATGCCGGAAGTCTGGAAGGCAGAACGGCTGTCGAAGGGTACCATGTTCTTGTTCACGGTGATGTCGGCGGCCACGAGGGCGTTCTCTGCCACCTTGCCCGTCAGCTCAGGATATTTCGAGCGCAGGTCGACAAGCATGGAGTGGTTGTCGGTGCCGCCGCTGACGATGGTGAAGCCGCGGCCGATAAGCTCTTGTGCCAGTCGGGCAGCGTTCTTCTTCACCTGCAGGGCATAGTCTTTCCACTCGGGTTGCAGGTTCTCGCCGAAGCCTACAGCCTTAGCGGCAATGACATGCTCGAGGGGACCGCCCTGCTGGCCAGGGAATACGGCCGAATTGAGAAGCATGCTCATGGGTTTGAGGTCGCCCTTCTTGGTGGTCAGTCCCCATGGGTTTTCGAAATCCTTGCCGAGCAGGATGATTCCTCCACGTGGTCCGCGCAGGGTCTTATGCGTGGTTGATGTGACAATGTGTGCGTATTTTACTGGGTTGTCGAGCAGTCCGGCTGCGATGAGTCCGGCAGGATGAGCCATGTCAATCATCAGTAACGCACCTACGGAGTCGGCTATCTCACGCATGCGTTTGTAGTCCCACTCGCGACTGTAGGCAGATCCTCCTCCGATGATGAGCTTGGGTTTGTGCTCGTGGGCAAGGCGCTCCATCTCGTCGTAGTCAACACGCCCAGTCTCTTTGTTCAGGTTGTAGCCTACGGGACGATAGAGGATACCGCTGCTGTTGACAGGGGAGCCGTGGGAGAGGTGGCCGCCGTGGTCGAGATTCATTCCCATGAAGACATCGCCGGGCTTGAGAACTGCCGACAGCACGGCAGCATTGGCCTGTGCTCCTGAGTGGGGCTGCACGTTGGCATACTCGGCTCCGAAGAGCTTGCATACACGTTCAATGGCCAGCGTCTCCACCTCGTCGACGACTTGGCAGCCGCCATAGTAGCGCTTGCCAGGATAGCCCTCGGCATACTTGTTGGTGAGATAGGACCCCATGGCCTGCATGACCTCGTCGCTCACAAAGTTTTCACTGGCGATGAGCTCCATGCCTTTCAGCTGGCGTTGGTGCTCACGCTCGATGAGTTCGAAAATCTGGTTGTCTCTTTTCATAGTCTGTATAATATTTTGATGTTGTTCTCTTTCTTATGCCAGACACTGGTCGAGGGCAGCTGCTATCGCTTCCTTGTCAAGATGCTGGCCGATAAAGACGAGCTTCTGCATGCGATCGCCGTATTCTGCATCCCAATCGCGCTGAAGGTCGGGATTCTGAGCCATGAACTGCTCCAGCTGACCTTTCGGCATGGTGGCGTACCATTGCCCTGCATTGCGGATGTTAACCTGTTTGCCTGCCTGCTCGAATACGTAGCAGGTGTCGCGTTCGTCCTCAAAATAGCAGATACCCTTGGCACGGATAACGCTCTTAGGCCATTTGCGGGCCACGAACTCGTCGAATAGCGACAGGTCGAACGGACGCCGACGGTAGTAGACGTAGGTTCCGATGCCGTATTCCTCAGCTTCACCTTCATCGTGATGATGGTGATGGTGGTGGTGCTCATGATGCTCGTCGTCATCATCGTCGTGATGGTGTCCGTGATGTTCGTCGTCATCGTCGTCATCGTCGTCATCATCGTCGTGATGGTGTTCGTGATGCTCGTCGTCATCGTCGTCGTGATGGTGTCCGTGCTCTTCTTCTTCTTCTTCGTGGCTCTCTATTTCCTGTATCCATGCTGCCGAAGTGGCCACGCTGTCGAAATCGAAGAGATGGGTATTGATAATCTTGTCGAGGTCTACGTTTCCGTAGTCGCACTCAATGATTTCGGCTTTGGGCTGCAGGGTGCGGACAATCTGACGCACACGTCCGAGTTCGTCTGGTGTCACCTCGCTAGCCTTGTTTAGTAGGATGATGTTGCAGAATTCAATCTGTTGGATGACAAGATTCTCGATGTCGTCTTCCTCGATATTGGGACGGGTCAGCTGCAGCCCACCTTCGAATTCGTCGCTCATGCGCAACGCATCGACGACGGTGACGATGCAGTCCAGGCGGGGCACGCCATCCTTGGTCACCTCAGGAGCCATGGCCGGAATGGAGCAGATGGTCTGAGCAATGGGAGCGGGCTCGCAGATGCCGCTGGCCTCGATGACGATGTAGTCGAAACGCTTCATGGCGATGATATCGCGCAGTTGCTCGACCAGGTCCATCTTCAGGGTGCAGCAGATGCAGCCGTTCTGCAGTGCCACAAGACTGTCGTCTTTCTTTCCGACGATGCCTCCCTGCTGGATGAGGTCAGCGTCGATATTCACTTCTCCGATATCGTTGACGATGACAGCAAACTTGATGCCACGCCGATTGGTCAGTATTCTGTTCAGTAGAGTAGTCTTTCCGCTGCCGAGATAGCCCGTGAGCAGCAGTACGGGAACTTCCGTTTTGTTCATCATGCTTTTGAATGGTTTATTGTATGAATGTTTCTACGTTATTTATCGTGATATACTTTATATCACTTGCAAAATTACAAAAAACTGCAGAAAAAACACTGAAACTTTTGTTTCTTTAACTTATATATTGTATCTTTGCCCAATAAATACACGGAAAGACATGAAGAATAAATCTGTTAAGGCACTGCTACTGACCTTTATGGCCCTCATGATGATACCTCGTGCTTGGGGGCAGGAAGTGTTTACCACACTCACCGTTGAGGATATCCCATATCGTATACCGGCTATTGCCACCCTGCGTGACGGCAGTCTGCTGACGATAGCCGACTATCGCCACTGCCGCAGCGATATTGGAGATGGACGCATAGACCTGCATCTGCGCCGATCAACCGATAATGGTGCCACATGGGAACCCGTCATCAAACCTGATGTCATGGAGGGCGACGGCGATATGACTCCAGGCCACCAGAAGGTTGGCTATGGCGATCCCTGCATCGTTGCCGACAGGACGTCAGACCGAGTCATGGTCATCAGCTGTGCAGGAGCACCGCTCTTCCCACGGGGCTCACGCACGCATCATCAGGCGATGGCACGTTTCTATAGCGATGACGGCGGACATTCCTGGTCGGCACCGCAATATATAGAAGAAGAAACTATCTATAAGGTTTTTGACCGCAGCGGCTACGGACCCATCAGAGGGTGGTTTGTTGCCAGCGGCCGCATTCTCCAGAGCCGTTTCGTGAAAATAGGGAAATACTATCGGCTGTATTGCGCGGGATCATCCATCAACGACAAAGAGACAGCAAACTGGGTTATCTATAGTGACGATTTCGGACAGTCATGGTCGTTCCTCGGAGGAACCGATGCCTCACCCATCCCTGGCGGTGACGAGGCAAAATGTGAGGAATTACCAGATGGAAGCCTGCTCCTCAGCAGCAGGACATGGGCAGGCCGCCGTTTCAATATCTTCCGTTTCACCAATCGCAAAAAGGCCTGCGGGCATTGGGAAAGTCCTGCATTCAGTAATCCTGACAACAATGGTATCGTTGCCAGGGAGAATGCCTGTAATGGTGAGGTGATGCTGTTGCCTGTGCGCGATGCGGAAACAGGTAAGAAGTCGTCTCTGCTCTTGCAGAGTGTGCCGCTTGGTCCCGGACGTGCCAATGTGGGCATCTATTACAAGACCCTTGACGAAGCAGAAGACTATGCATCGCCCGAAGTCATCGCAAAGGATTGGGAAGGACCGTTCCAGGTGTCGTTGATGCCGTCGGCCTACAGCACGATGACGCTCCTCTCCAATGGCCATATCGGGTTCTTTTACGAGGAGGAGACACATTGCCCAGTGACGGGAGGCGGCTTCACCTTGATGTTCCGTAATCTATCGGTAGAAGAGCTGACAGGCGGGCGTTACGTGTTCAGACAATCTCGACGTTACTGATATCCTGCTCTTTGTCGCAGTAGTGGCATTTGCAGATGCCGCGTTCCTTGTCGACTATGTGGAAGATGGTTGGCACGGGTTCGTTGTTGGTGACACAGACAGGGTTGTTGCAACGTACGATGCCGCGCAGCTCGTCAGGCGTCTCCACCGTCTTCTTCTCTACTACCTCATAGTCACGGATAATGTTGAGGATTACTTTCGGGGCTACCACGGAGAGGCGCGAGATCTCATCGTCGGTGAAGAATTTGTCGGATATTTTGATGATGCCCTTGTTGCCTACTTTCAGTGATGGATAGTTGATGCCGATGGTGACCGGTGAGGCGATGCTGAAGAGTCCCAGCAGATTGGCCACCTGGTAGGTCTTGTCGGCAGGGATATGGTCGATGACGGTGCCGTTCTCAATGGCAGCAACGAGTCGTTCTTTTTTGTTCATGGCGTGGGAACTATTTGATGATGGTCTTGTCTTTCTTGATGTCGTCGAGCGTGATGCCGAGGCAATAGCAGAAGATGGCTTCGCGGGCAAAGAGTCCGTTGTGTGCCTGCTGGATGTAGTAGGCATGCGGGTCGTCGTCTACGTCGTAGGCAATCTCGTTGACGCGGGGTAGGGGATGGAGAATCTTCATGTTTTCTTTCGCCAACCGCAGCATGTCACGCCGCAGGATATATACATTTTTCACCCGCTCGTATTCCATCAGGTCGGAGAAACGCTCCTTCTGCACACGGGTCATATAGATGATGTCGGCATCCTGAATGACTTTCTCATTGAAGGCTGTGTGTTCCTGATAACGTATGCCATGTTCGTCGCAATAGATCTTGTATTCTTTCGGCATGGCCAGTTCCTTGGGAGCAATGAAATGGAATGTCGGGTTGAAATGTCGCATGGCCATGATGAGCGAGTGGACGGTACGCCCATATTTCAAGTCGCCGACGAGATAGATGTTCAAGTTCTCCAACGTACCTTGCGTCTTGTAGATGCTATAGAGGTCGAGCAGACACTGGGAAGGGTGCATGTGGGCACCATCGCCGGCGTTGATGATGGGAACGGGCGCAACCTCTGACGCATACTGCGCGGCGCCCTCGATGTAATGGCGCATGGCAATGATGTCGGCATAGTTGGACACCATCAGGATGGTGTCTTTCAGCGTCTCACCCTTCGACACACTCGAAGCCTTGGCGTCAGAAAAGCCGATGACTCGTGCACCCAGCCGGTTGGCTGCTGTTTCGAAACTCAGTCGGGTGCGCGTGGAGGGCTCATAGAAAAGGGTGGCCACGACGCGTCCTTTCAGAAGTTCACGGTTGGGGTGCTTCTCAAATTCCTGGGCCATCTCGATGAGATACATGATTTTCTCTTTTGAGAGGTTGGCGATAGTCACAAAATGATGCTTGTCCATTGCTGATTTTGATGATTGTTTTGAAATCGACTGCTAAGTTAGTGATTATTTTTGAAAAGACGAACGATATTTCGAAAGAATTGTGTATTTTTGCATCAAAATTTACAAAAGACACAGCGATGAAGAGATTTATCATACATTCTTTATGGGGGCTTCTGGCCGTTGGCGTCGTCGCGGCTGCAATGGCTTTCGTGGCAATTTGGAACGGATGGATAGGCTATATGCCCGATATAGAAAACCTGCAAAACCCGATCAACAAATATGCCACCCAAATATTCTCCGTTGACGGGAAAGTGCTCGGAACATGGAACCTCAACAAAGAAAACAGAGTAGGAGTGGGCTACGAAGAGCTCTCTCCCAATGTGGTACGCGCACTTGTCGACACCGAAGACAAACGCTTCTACAAACACTCGGGCATCGACTTCTACTCACTGATGCGTGCCATCATCAAACGAGGTATCTTCCAGCAAACCAGTGCAGGAGGCGGCTCCACCATCACCCAGCAACTTGCTAAGCAACTCTACTCCAACCATGCACGCAACAGCATGGAGCGAATGCTGCAGAAACCCATAGAATGGGTCATTGCCGTGAAACTCGAAAGGCACTACACCAAAGAGGAAATCATCGCACTCTACCTGAACTACTTTGACTTCCTGCATAATGCCGTAGGTATCAAGACCGCAGCGAAGACATACTTCAACAAAGAGCCGCGGGAACTCAGCGTGAGCGAGGCGGCAACTCTCATCGGACTATGCAAAAACCCATCCTACTTCAACCCCGTACGATATGCCGACAGATGCCTCGGACGGCGCAATGTGGTGCTCCAGCAGATGTACAAGGAGGGACACCTTACCGAAGACGAACTTGCACAATACAGTGCCGAACCACTCAAACTCGACTTCCACAGAACCGACCACAAGGAAGGTACCGCCACCTACTTCCGGGAGTTCCTGCGCCAGTATATGACGGCACAGAAGCCAACACGTAGCGACTATCCGGCATGGAATCGAAACCAGTTCTTCTACGATTCCCTGGCGTGGGTCAGCGATCCCCTCTACGGATGGTGTAACAAAAACCATAAGAGAAGCGGACAAAACTACAATATCTATGCCGACGGATTGCGTGTCTACACCACGATCAACTCTCGCATGCAGCAATATGCCGAGGAATGTGTCTACAATCATGTGGCAAAGACACTGCAGCCAATCTTCGACAAGGAAAACAGTAAAAAGGCCAATGCGCCATTCTCAGGTGAACTCACTGCCAAACAGATTGATGATATCCTCAACCGCAGTATCAGACAGAGCGAACGCTATAGCGTGATGAAAAACGGGGGTGCCACAGAGGAAGAAATACAGCGGGCCTTCAGGACAAAAACCGACATGACCATCTTCACCTATCATGGCGAACGAGACACCATGATGACACCACTCGATTCCATCAGATACTACAAGTCGTTCCTCAGAGCGGGATTCGTCAGTATGGAGCCACAGACAGGTGCCGTGCGTGCATATGTAGGAGGTCTCAACTATTCTCACTTTATGTATGACATGGTTACAAGCGGACGAAGGCAGGTCGGATCAACCATCAAGCCATTCCTATACTCACTGGCCATGGAGAACGGATTCACACCCTGCGACCTCGCACCAAACGAGGAACATACCTACATCGTGGCAGGGAAGCCATGGACACCGCGGAACTCCGGGAAAGCACGATATGGGGAGATGGTAACCCTGGCATGGGGACTGGCACAGTCAAACAACTGGATATCAGCTTGGCTCATGAACCAACTGTCGCCACAGCAGTTCGTAGGACTCCTCCACGACTACGGTATCCGTAATCCGGACATCCACCCCTCTATGGCGCTCTGCCTCGGACCTTGCGACATCTCCGTCGGCGAGATGGTAAGTGCCTATACCACCTTTGTCAACAATGGCATACGTACAGCACCGTTCTACGTCACCCGCATCGAAGACAACGAGGGAAACCTGCTCGCTGAATTCCAACCGCGAATGAACGAAGTCATCAGTTCGGAGAGCGCCTACAAAATGGTGGGACTCCTGCAAGGTGTCATCGACGGAGGAACAGGTTCACGCGTACGTAATCGATATAATGTACCAGGACCAATCGGAGGAAAGACAGGAACAACCAATCGTAACAGTGACGCATGGTTCATGGGATTCACCCCTCAACTCGTCAGCGGATGCTGGGTGGGAGGCGAAGACCGCGACATCCACTTCCAGTCGATGGCCAGCGGACAAGGCGCAGCGGCAGCACTTCCCATCTGGGCAACCTATATGAACAAAGTGTATGCCGACAAGACTCTCGGATACAGTCCGGAAGCCTCTTTCAATATCCCTGAAGGCTTCTCACCATGCGGGAACGACTCCACTTCCACGCACATCGACAGTCTATACGGCATCGACGACGTGTTCGAATAATATTCAGAACCATTATAGTATAATACATATATATATTAATCATGAGCATTCAGAAACAATTGATACTGGCACTGTCAACAATCCTTTCGGTAACCGCTGCATGGGCTCAGACACCCGCTCCGGCAGGATATATCTCCGAAAACATCAGCATCGGTACATCCCTCGACGATGCCCAAAAAACACTTCATGCTACCTATGGCAAGCCAGACAAGGCCACGGATACAGAACTCATCTACCACAACAAACAATTCCATCACTGCAAATACGATGTCCTCATCTTCACTTTCACGGAAGGAAAACTCTCCGAAGCACGCTTCTATATCGTAAAACCCACATTCAGTACGGCGCAACAGGAAATGGAATCCATCGCCAGGCGCATAGACAGCAAATGGCCACTGTCCAAAGACCGGGAAGGAAAACATACCTGGTTCTATGTCGGAGGAATAGCACCGTCAGGAATCGGACACCTGCTGGCACTGCATACTTACAAGACAGGAAAAAACTATCATACTGAATTACGCTTCGGCCCCTTCAAACCCTAATTCCGCAACGCAATGAAACAAATACTCCTTATACTTACCATACTTGCCGTCTGCCCCCTTGACACACAGGCGCAATTATTGAGGCAGATGTTCCTCAACATGCCTGACAGCATTGCTGCCTATCTCAGCAAGAACCAAAGGCAAGAGTTAATGGATTACTACGATATGGGAGCCGATGCCGTGGCGAAAAACATGCTTGGCAGCGACACCCGGCTGGATACACTCTCCGGTGATTTCCTCACTGCCGCACTCAGTGAGGCACAGACACTCAGCATCCGACTCGTCGGACGACAAGATGCCGATACCGTAGCCATCGTCGTCAGGACATTCCATGCACCACAAGCAGAAAGTCTCGCTTACCTCTGTTCGACCGACTGGAAGTCCACGCGCCTACTGAACCCGGCACCAACAGAACTCATCGCCAAACCCGATACCATGTCGGCGGAACAATACGACAAGTTAGTGCCGTTGCTCGCACCCTATATGGTGAAGGCAGACCTCTCGTCTGTCGACCCCGTGCTGACGTTCTCCCTCTCCATACCCTTCGGGCGAAAAGATGACGATGATGCCTTGAGAACTATATTATTGCAAAAAGAAGTTAAATTAGATGATACATTCCTTAAATAAAGTTACAGCACGCGCAAATTCCATTCATTTGCTTGTAGGAAACAGGGAAAAGCAGTAAATTTGCAGTGTGTTTTTCATGGTATTAGATTATTAAGGTTAATGAAAAAGATTGGTTGTCGTGAGACAATCAATTTTTTTTTGTTACCTTTTTTCCTCTTTTCCCTTTCACCTTTTTCCCTTTCACCCTTTTGCCCTATCACCTTGTTTAGCTCTGCGGATTTTCTTCATCCTGCTTTTTCTCTCAAGAACATGGCGAGGTTAGCACACGCATGACGTCGAGTGTGACATCAAGGTGGCGGACCATGGCATCGTAGTCGTTGTCATGGTACATCCGCACCATCTCCAGAAACTCGGGAACCATGCGGTGGGGCATGGGTGGTAAGGAATAATTGTTACTATTGCCAGGCGTCACAACTTCTATTTCTTCGAGGATGCTGGGGATGCCTTTGACGTGTATATACCCCTTTTCACCTTGTATGATGGCAAAGCCCGGGCTTGCAGAGTCTTTTGCTCCGCAGCAGGTCGCGATGAAACCGTCGTAGACGAGTAGTGCCACGCCAGAAGTGTCTACTCCGTTAAAGCCCCTGTTGTCGCGACGGATAACTTCTTTCGGCATACCGAACAGACCGACGACAAGGTTGAGGTTGTACACATTGATGTCGCCCATGGCTCCTCCTGCCTGCTTGGGGTCGAAGACGGGTGCTATCTCTCCGTCGAGGTATCGGTCGTAGCGGCTGGAGTATTGGGAATAGTTGCTCTGTACGAGTCTGACGGGACCGATGTCTGGCAGGTGTCTCTTGATGATGGCATAATTGTCGACGTAGAAGAGTGTGACGGCTTCAAAGAGGTAGAGGTGTCGGCTGATGGCTGTCTGCCGTAGTTCTTCTGCCTGTTGGAGTGTAGCGGTGAAAGGCTTCTCCATGATGACGTGCTTCCCGGCGAGCAATGCCTTCATGCCGTATTCATAATGCATGCTGTTGACGATGCCGACGTAGACGAAGTCGATATCTGCGCAGGCCAGCATCTCGTCGTAGTCGGTATAGAGTCTGCCGATATGGTATTCTTCGCATAGCGCTCTCCCTTTGTCAATGCTTTGAGGGCGCACGCAGACAGCTACGACGTCGGCTCCTTCAACGTGTTGCAGGGCGAAGAGGGCTTCGTGGGCAATCTTTCCGTTTCCGCAGATGGCTATTCTCATGGTGTTCATGCTATGATGGTGAATTTGGCGAATTTCAGTAATAGTTGTTTGGTGCCGGTATTGACGAATTCCACTGTTGCCTTGGTGTTTTCGCCAGTTCCCTCGATGCGTAAGACGGTTCCTCGTCCGAAGCGCTGGTGCTCGATGATACTCCCTTCTTTGAGCCCTGTGGCAGAGGGGTTGGTGAGTGTGCGGCCGCCATTACTCACGGCATCGGCTATGCGGCGCATGTTTCCTCCACTGCGTTGCAGCTGCTGCTTGAAGCGTTCTGAGAAGGGGTCGACGGCAGACTCTGGGCGTCGTGGCGAGGTGATCTTTGGCTTGGGGTCGGCCATGAACTGCGAGGCTACAGGACGTGAGTTCTGCACTCGCGGACTGCGAGAGGGGTATCCTGCGCCCCATTCGTTGGCTCCTCTGTAGGGACGGTCGGACTGATACTCGTCACGGTTATAGCTTCTGCCGTAGCCTTTCAGTTGTTGTGCAGGCTCGTTGCTGTCTTCTACCTTGATCAGCGCTGGGTCGATGTCGCGTAAGAAACGGCTGGGTGTGTCGAACTCCATTCGTCCGTATCGCCAGCGGTTCTGTGCACAGGTCATGATGCAGTGGCGCTCGGCGCGGGTGATGGCGACGTAGAGCAGGCGTCGCTCCTCTTCCAGTTCGCGCGGGTTGTCGAGTGACAGCTGGCTGGGGAAGATGTTCTCTTCAAGTCCTACGATGAACACGGTGGGGAACTCCAGACCCTTTGCGGCATGTACGGTCATCAGAGTGACGCGGCTTTGTGACTGGTCATCGCTGTCGAGGTCGGTGAGTAGCGCTACCTCTTGCAGGTAGTCGGCAAGTAGTGTCTGGCTTTCGCGTCCTTCCTCTTGGCGGGTGATGACGAAGTCCTGTAGGCTGTTGACGAGTTCTGCCAGGTTTTCCTGCCTCGAAAGGGCGTCAGCATCAGTGCCGGAATAGATGTCTGCCGATACGCCTGACGTCTTGATGATTTCCTGTCCGAGTTCGTATGCATCGCTTGTAGCCGCCTTCTCGCGGAATGCCTCGATCATCATCCGGAAGGAGTCAATCTTGGCGTGCGTACCCTTGTTTACGTCAAGCAAGTCCGCACTGCTGATGATATCCCAGAAGCTGGTGCCTTCCTGCTGTGCCGCTTTGGCTATGCGTTGCAGGGTGGTGTCTCCGATGCCTCGTGCGGGATAGTTGATGATGCGCTTGAATGCTTCTTCGTCGTCGGGATTGATGACGAGTCGGAAGTAAGCCAGGACATCTTTGATTTCTTTTCGCTGATAGAAGCTCATCCCTCCGTATATGCGGTAGGGTATGGCTTGCTTGCGCATTTCTTCTTCGAAGCTGCGGCTTTGTGCGTTGGTGCGGTAGAGAATGGCGAAGTCGCTGTATTCTCCTTTCTCTTCGCGTCGTATACGGCGTATCTCCTTACATACGATGGCTGCCTCCTCCTTGTCGGAGTAGGCGTGTTTGAGTGTGAGCTTTTCTCCCTTGTCGTTGCGGCTGTATACTTCTTTGGGTATTTGTCGTTGGTTCTTCTTGATGAGGCTGTTGGCGGCCTGCACGATGAGTTGTGTGGAACGGTAGTTCTGCTCGAGTTTGAACAGCCGTGCCTGGGGGTATATGGTCTGGAAGTTCAGGATGTTGTCGATGTTGGCTCCGCGGAAAGCATAGATGCTCTGTGCATCGTCGCCAACGACGCAGATGCGTTGCTTTTCGCGGGTAAGTTGCAGCACGATGCATTGCTGTGCGTAGTTGGTGTCTTGATACTCGTCGACGAGTACATAGGAGAAGTGCTGTGCATACTTCATCCTGACATCTTCCTTGTCGCGGAAGAGAAGGAAGGTGTTGAGCAGCAGGTCGTCGAAGTCCATGGCGTTGGCCTGTCGGCATCGCTGTTGGTAGGCGATGAAGATGTTGGCAATCTCGGTCATGTTGCATTCGCGGTCATAGGCAATGGCACTTCCGTCGGCTGCATATCGCTCGGCCGTGATGAGTTGGTTTTTTGCTCTGCTGATGCGGTTGTGTACGGTTGCCGGCTTGTATATCTTGTCGTCGAGCCCTCGTTCCTTGATGATGCTCTTCAGCAGTGATCGTGAGTCTTGCTCATCGTAGATGGTGAAGGTTGGTGTGAATCCAATGTGCTCTGCTTCTTTTCTGAGTATTCGTGAGAAAATGGAGTGGAAGGTCCCCATGTATATGTATCGGGCCGCCTGCTGTCCCACGATGTTGCCTATGCGCTGTTTCATCTCGTTTGCCGCCTTGTTGGTGAAGGTCAGTGCGAGAATGCTCCATGGCTTCATTCCTGATTGGATGAGATAGGCTATCTTGTAGGTGAGCACGCGTGTCTTGCCCGACCCTGCTCCGGCAATGACGAGTTGTGGCCCGTCGCAGTAGCTGACGGCTTCCTGCTGAGCTGGATTCAGGGCGTCGAGAATGGCTTCCCTGGTGTTAGTTTCTTTCCCGGATGTCTCTGTTGGCATGGTCGTTGAGTTGTTATAGAGTGTGGTTGAGAGTCCTCTCAATCGCTAAGTTCATTTTTCACTTTTCATTTTGAAAGGTGGAATATTCCTCATTTGCCGCTCTATCCAGTGTTGCCGGCGGTACATATAGCCTGTGGGGTGGAGTGAGCTGTAGCGGCGTGGGTTGGGAAGTGTGGCTGCGATGAGTGCGCAGTCGGCGCGTGACAGGTCGGCGGGTCGCTTGTCGAAGTGGTATTCGGCGACGGCGCCAATGCCATAGATGCCTGGTCCCATCTCGATGGAGTTGAGGTATACCTCCATGATGCGTTCCTTGCCCCAGATGAGTTCGATGAGTACGGTGAAGTAGGCTTCGAGTCCTTTCCTGAGCCATGAGCGTCCAGGCCATAGGAATACGTTCTTGGCCGTCTGTTGGCTGATGGTGCTGGCTCCGAAGGTTTTCTTGCCTTCGTGGTTGCGTTCTGCTGCTTTCTGGATGGCTTTGAAGTCGAATCCATGGTGTTCGAGGAACAGTTGGTCTTCGCTTGCCATGACGGCGACGGGCATATGGGTGGGCATCTCGGCGAGTGGTACCCATCGGTGGTGTAGTGTGAGTGGTTGTCCTGCTTCTTTCTGTTCTACGCAGCGGATGATCATCAGCGGTGTGACCATGATGGGCAAGAAACGGCCGGCCACCACTGCGAGGATGGTCGACACGATAAAGAACACGACAAGCCGACGGATGAACTTGCGTGTAGCTTCGATTAGTTTCTTCATGACCAGTTGATAGTGCCCGTGCCGGTGGGCAGGGCTTCACATGTCAAGCGAGGACTTCCGCTCTCCGTGGCAGGAGAGTCGGCAGTCCTCGCCGTGGGATTTAATCTTCTTCAGGGGTGATGAGCTTGTAGCCTTTGCCGTGGATGTTGATGATTTCAATCTGCGGGTCGTCCTTGAGGTGCTTGCGCAGTTTGGTGATATATACGTCCATGGAGCGGGCATTGAAGTAGTTGTCGTCAATCCAGATGGTCTTCAGGGCAAAGTCGCGCTGCAGGATTTCGTTGGCGTGTGAGCAGAGGAGTGCGAGGAGCTCGTTTTCCTTGGTGGTGAGTTTGGTCTGCTTGCCACCGATGGTGAGGAGCTGCTTCTGGGTGTCGAACTGGAAATTGCCGATGTTGTAGAGTGTTGACTCCTTGTTCTTCTTTCCGTTGACGCGTCTCAGGATGGCCTCGATGCGCATGACGAGTTCTTCCATGGAGAAGGGCTTGGTGATGTAGTCGTCGGCTCCGAGTCGGAAACCTTCAAGGATGTCGTCCTTGAGTGTTTTTGCCGTGAGGAAGATGATGGGCATGTCGGGGTTGGCCTGCCGTATCTCCTGTGCGAGTGTGAAGCCGTCTTTCTTGGGCATCATCACGTCAAGCACGCAGATGTCGAATTTGTTTTTCAGGAACTCGCGGTATCCGATTTCACCGTCGGGGCAGAGTGTAGCCTGGAAGTCTTTGGCCTGCAGGTATTCGCGTAGGAGCATACCCAGGTTCTCGTCGTCTTCGCACAATAGAATTCTCAGTTTATCTTCCATAGTCTTTTTCCCTCCCGACCTCATGCCGCAGCGGTTGTCTGTTGGCTAGAGGAGGGCCTGCCGGTTTGTGGAGGGTTGATGGCAGGCGGGGTTGTTGTTATTGTTGATGATATTGTTGTTTGTCGTGATGTCGGTGTTATACTTCTTTGAGTACGGGCAGCTTGATGGTGAATGTCGTTCCTTTCCCGTATTCGCTTTCGATGCTGATTTCACCGTCGTGGAGTTCGACGACTTTCTTGACGTATGCCAGTCCGAGTCCGAAGCCCTTTGCATCGTGCACGTTTCCTGTGTGGACACGATAGAATTTCTCGAACACCTTTTTGAGGTTCTCCTTTTTCAGCCCGAGTCCTGTGTCGCGCACGGAGACGTAGAGGTGTTCGTCGTCGTTCCATGTGGTGAGATAGATGTCGAGGGGCTGGTCTTGCTTACGGTATTTTACGGCATTGTCCATGAGGTTGAAGAGCGCGTTCTGGAAGTGTACCTCGTCGACATAGATGGCTGAGTCTACGGCTCCTACCTCAGTGAAGATGTGTCCGCCAGTATGCTCTACGCGCAGCGTGAAGGCGTTGGCCATGTTCTCCACCATTTCGTTCAGGTCGAGTTCTTTCTTCTTGAAGGTGGCACTCTTGCGGTCGAACATCGACATCTGCAGTACTTTCTCAACGAGGAAGCGCAGCCGTTTGGTTTCGTCGGCGATGACGCTGCTGAGATGTTTGAGCATGGTGGGTGTCTTTTCCACGGTCTCGTCGTTGAGCATCTGCGAGGCCAGCGAGATGCTTGCGATAGGTGTCTTCAGCTCGTGTGTCATGTTGTTGACGAAGTCGTTTTTCATCTCGGTGTATCTCTTTTGCCTGAAGATGATAAAGATAGTGAAGATGAAGGTGACGAGCAGCACGATGGTGAACACGACCGCAGGTATCATGAACCTTACGCTGGAGAAGATATAGCGGTTCATCGTCGGGAAGTGGAGGAGCACGGTGCCGGTGTTGGCCTGTGGGTCGTTGCGGAACAGGCGCTGCTTGTAGGTGTATTCCTCCCCTTTGTCGGAGTAGTCTGGACAGCGGTACACTTCGCTTCCGTCTTGTGCTACGACGGTGAAATGGTAGGGCAGCGTGATGCCGTTGCTTTCGAGTTCGGCCTTCAGGTCTTGGTCGAGCATCTTGAAGTTGATGCGTTCCTTGAGCGGTTTGTCGGCAGCGGAGTATAGGATGGTGTACACCACTTCGTCGAGAAGTGCTTTCTGGTAGATGTATCTTTTCCTGAGTACTTCCTGATAGGCTTCGGTCATCGATGCCTTGTCGTTCTGAAGTATCATTGCCTTGGGTGTCTGTGCAGGCTTTATCTCGAGTGATTTCAGTATGAACTGCGAATAGATGGTTCCGTCTTTCCCTGCCACAGAGAACTGGTGGCTCTCTTGCAGTGTGCCGTCAAGGGTTCCTGTCCGTGTGCCGACGGAGTCTTGCGAGAAAGCCCTTCGCTCTGTCTCTTTGATGTCTTTGTCGAGATAGCGCGATGTCTCGTTCAGCTCCAGGTTTCGGCTGGCTTGGTATAGTGCACGCATGACGGACTCGTCGAATTGCTCTTTCTTCATTTCCACCATCTCGCGGATGTATCGTACTTGAAGGTAGAGCAGGCTCATGAACGAGAAGCCCATGATGAATCCGATGATTATGATTGTTCTCTTTTTCATGTTTGCAAAGGTAACGAAAGTCTTAAATCTTTAACGCTAAAATGTTAACAATATTACGTATACTAACAAATATTAACATAAAGATAAATATTAGTTCAATATACCGATTTAAATATAATCAATCGAAAAGGTGAATACTTGCTCGGCAGATGTTTTAGTGTATGCGATTGAGATGGCGACAACAAGTTTTACGCCTGTCAAAAGTAAGACTTGACATTGCCGGTTGCTATTGATGAAAAAGCCGATGGTAAGGATTGTGCGTGACGAAGGTAAGGAACGTGCGACCAAAATAGGCTATTTTGATGACCAAAATAAGCTATTTTGGTGACCAAAATAAGTTATTTTGGTATGCCCATCCTATGTTGTTGCATTTTAATGTGTTAGGATCGGCATTTTTTGAGGGTACTATCCTTCCTCACAGTTGTGGGAAAGGACACAATAATACGAGGGTAGGAGTGTAGTGATTCTCCTCATCGGCTGCCGTCGTGGGGAAGTACAAAAAAAAACTATTGCTGTCCGGTAAAAACGGCCTGAAGGGCCAGAAAGATCTCAG
>CAMNII010000021.1 GCA_946540435.1 uncultured Prevotella sp. | reverse complement strand
AGCATGATCATGCTGCCTCCGAGGGCGAAGTCAATGGGCCGCAGCGTCTGCGTAGACAACGAGATACTGATTGGCCTATCAGCATAAAGGTTGATGCTGAAGAACAAGAGTAAGAAATATGTAGTACCTGTCGGAACATATCTTATAACCTAATCTATAGCTATGAAGGCTATTTGTAATCTAATTAGTTGCTTATTAATTTTCTATCCGTTTATCGTTGGTTATATAAATCCACCAAAAACTCTCACCATCATCAATATCATGGACTAGATATGTTCGTTTCCCAAATTGCATACTATATGATAAAGAATATATGTCGTCTTGACATATAAATTCTTCTATACTACCTTTAAATAGTTCTATTTCAGGAGGCCTAATTGTAAACATCTTTTCGAATTCATCTATTTGATGTGGTGGAAGGACTGTTTTTATTTCTAATTTAAGAAGTGGAGTTAATTCAATTTCCATTTTTTCAAGGACAATATTAATGTGTTCGAACATTTCTAAAGAAGTTTTCAACCATTTTGACTGTGGTATTTTCTTCCCTAAAAGTTCGTCTATGTGGTAGCCGTCTAAGATTTCATTACTCTCAACAAGCCACTTTATCCATGACACAATATCAATTTTTAATTCGGTATTTTCCATCCGTTTTCTTTGAGATAATTAAGAGTTTTTTTATTTAAATCGTAATCTTTCCCATGTTTCAAGGTTCCATCTTTATTAATTGCCGTTCCATTCTTCAAATGAACATGATCTTGCTCATGATTTTCCTTACACCCTTTGGCGAATCGGTCAATTTCTTTTGGAGCCTTCCCCTTTTCTACATCTTTTTGGAGCTGATTTATACTTTTACCACCAGATTCGCTCTTTCCCCCTCTGTCATACCCGGCACTTTTGTTCGCACTGGCATTCATGGTGATATTTAGTCCCAATGCGGTAAGTGCGACGCCGACTTTCTCGACAACAACACCGGTAGCAGCAACAGGAATGCTGACGGCAGCAGCTGTTCCTCCAGCTAAAGAGACCTCGCCTTTCACACACATGGCGCATGACAGGATGACAGTCAATACGATATGTCGTAGCCTCCACTTCATAACTTCATGCCTATTTATTACATATCTATTCAAAAACTTGTCATGCTCTGAACTTCGTGGCTTATAAAAGAGTCAGCCAAATTATTTAGATGCTCTTTGTCATTATTATTATTGCAATCTAAAGCTATTGATTTCAATAGTAATTTTACATCTTCAAAAGCAGGAGTGTAATTATAATTCAGACTAATTAAAATAGAATAATAAACAAGCTCTGCAGAATTATCTGAAGACAGATAATAATGCTTAAGTGCGGTATAGCATAATGTATCACCCTCGGCAACTTTCTTTTTAATATCATTTAACGATATTAATAATTCCTTTTTGCATAGAGAACTATCAGAATGTTCTCTATTGATTTTTTTTGTTATTAAAAACGAAGGCAAAAGACCTACTGTAAAGATAATAGTACTAACTATTATTCTAATAATATATTTTTCTACCTTCTCCATAGTTCGTAATAATACTGTTCTTTAGAGGCATCTTTGCCTTTGAAATATTCCCATAGAGCATAGTAACAATTCCTGTTATGCAGCTTTTCTCCTTTATGTAAATAATACAAAGTAAAATCTCTGATTTCATTAGAAATACTGTAATGCGCTTCATTAGCATCAATATCATTCAAAATCATATATGTATCAAAATCAGCCAAGCCAGAAGAATCAGTCCCTGCTATTATCAATGAATAATAAAGTCTTTCTCCAGTTAATGGATAGAAAGACATATAATAGTTGTATAATTCTGAATATGCATGAGTATTCTTGTTTTTAATTATTTCTTCTTTCATGGAAGCTATTTCACTATGATTCCAAGAAGGGTGTTTATTTCTTGCTTGCGAGAAAGAGTGCCCTTCTTCTGTTATAATACGATATGCTATGCTGTTATCGCAGCTTTTCTGATTACTCTTAGAACCAGCCTTTATTCCTAAGAAACATCCTGTCATAAACAACAATACGTAGTAAATACACTTACTTTTCTTTTTCATCTTTATTGCTAAATGCATTAATAACTTCTTCTCCTTTTGGATCAGTATTCTTCACAGGGTCTCCCATGCAATACACATACGGACTCCAGGGGTGGTACTTCTCTGCCAGCGGGTCCATCTGCGGGAAGATGCCGAGGACGGGGTCGTAGGTGCGGGCCTTGGAGTCGTACCAGCCCAGGCCGTGCATCGTGTCCAGCTCCTTGCCGCAGTAGTCGTAGGTGGTGGTGACGCAGGCCGGCATCTGGATGGGGTTGCTGGGAACAAGGCCGCCACCAAGTGTATTTTCCTGTCCTGCCGCCATGAGGGGGAGCAGCAGGGTGAGGAGGAGGTATATAGTGTTTCGGGCCTTCATCGTGTGGGGTAGTTTATGTGGTAGTGCTATCTATGGTAGACTTGCAACGGTCTGTGCCTGCAAGTGGCTGCAACAGAAAGTATTCTATCCTGAGTGCAAATATATATATTTATTTTCAGAATGCAAAAAAAACTGATGATTATTTATCATTGATAAGAAAAAGCGCTTGCAGGATGTGCAAGCGCTTTTTGTGTATAGGATAAACGGCCTGTTGATCAGCGGGCGGTGATGGTGCAGTAGGACGATGCGTTGTTGCTCAGGTAGAGTTCTACGTGCACGTCGCCGGTGACGTTCGGCTGTACGTTGTCGTTGCTGCCGTTCTGGATATGGTCTACGGTGCCGCCGAAGTTTCCGTCGACATTGTCCCATGTGCCGTTGCCGCGGAACTTGAACTCGCCGGTGATGGTGACATCGGCTTCCCAGCACTGCTTCGTCTGGTTGTAGGTCATGTGCGGGCCTTTGTTCCAGTCCTCGCCGCCTACTACGTTACCGACCATGTCGATGAACTCGATGGGTACGACCTCGTAGGTCATGGCACCCATGTCGACATTGACGACGAAGAAGCCATTCTGTGCGGGGCAGTTCTGCTCATCGTCAACGACGAGTACCTGAGCATCGGTGTCCTTCTTCTGTCCGAAGTCGCCGTCCCAGTTGTCGGCATTGGGTTTGAACTTATACTCTCCGCCGAGATAGTAGAATCCCTGGTACTTGCCGTCGAAGGCGGGTCCGTAGAGCGGGAAGCTCTGGCTCCACTCTGTGCCGTTGACCAGTCCGATTACATAGATGTACTCAGCGAAGTCAAGGGTCTCTACGGTGTAGGTCATGGCGCGCATGTCGATGGTGACGCGGATCTGCGTTGCCGGTCCTACGACCTTGAACGAGCCGTTGTCGGTGAGGTCGCTGCGGCGGGCGAGGGTTCCCTCAGTGCCGCTGTTGCCGTCGCCGCTGGTTGTTCCGTAGAGTTTCGTCCAGTCATTATCGTTGACGATGGCATCGCAGGCCTTGTCGTCGCCGATGGCGAACCACATCTCAGCGCCCGCAGCGGGACCTGCGAAGGTGATGGTGTAGGTGGGCACGTTCTCATCGGGCTGTGTGAACTTCAGGGTGCGCTCTGCAGCAGAGCCTGCCCAGTCGTTGGGACCACCGATGATGTAGTAGTTCACGGCCTGGCGTGTGACGGTGTAGGTGAGGTTGTTCATGTCGAGCACAATCTTCCACTGTCCGTCGCCGCTGATGACGGGAGTCTGTACGGCCTTGTCGTCGCCTTTGTAGACGATGAAGTTCTGCATGGCGTTGTCGCCGTTGACGGCGCATCCCATCTCGCCTTGGTTGATGGCATCCCAGTTGCCGCTCTCGAAGAAGCTGCCGGCATAGAACTTATACCAGTTGTCGCCTTCGCTGGGCGTGTTGACGATGGCTGTGAAGGTGCCGTCGCCATTGGCTGTCATCCACACGGGCTTGGTGGGATCCCATCCGGCTCCGTTCTCGGTAAATGCTCCGAGGAGGAAATATCCGGCGGGGTCGATGGCCGGTGTGGCCTTCGGCGTGACGGTTCCGTTGATGGTAGCCTCGGTGTCGAAGGTGAGTGCTTCTCCGTCGGTGGTGTTGATGGAGACAATGGTCTTCACGACGATGGGTCGTGCCACGGCAGCGCGTGAGAAGTTCTGCTTCTCAACGAGGTTGCTCAGTGCAGCAGCGTTCACGGTGATGTAGTTTCCGCTGACGGAGGGTTCTATCTCCTCATCGTTCACGGTGAATGCCTTCACGGTGACGCTTGAGATATTGTTGTTCTCGGATTTGATTTCAACGAGTCGTGCGTCGGGTTCTTCGGCGGGCAGCACGAGGTTGGCATCTGGTCCGGCTACGAAGGTGATGCCGTATTTGGCAGCAGCGTCTTCCTGGCTGTATGCCTGGGGGCTTGCCCAGTCGTCGTAGTCGCCGGTGCAGCTGGCAAGCACTAGGCTTGCCATGGCTGCTAAGCTATAAAATATCTTTTTCATATTCTTGTTCTCTGTTAAAGGGTTTAACGCACTTCACCGGTATTGGTGTCGAAGTTGACATAGAGCTTCTGTCCGGGTTGCATGGTGACGGAGTATTCGGCACCGACATTCTCTGCCCAGTTGCTGATGATATTGACGACACGCCAGTAGAGTCCTCCGTTGAGGAGGGTGAACTCCGTGCGCCACCATTCGTATCCGGGAACCTTGATATAGGCGCGGAGCTCTTCCTTGGCAGTGGCGGCGGGTGATACCCATTCGCCGCTGGCATCGGCAGGAGCCGTCATGGCGAGGGCGTCGTTGCTGTCGGTCCAGTCGCCGTAGGCGTTACCGATGACATATGCCTTTCCGGGATAGATGTTGAGTTCGAACTGTACGCTGTTGCCCACGATTTCTGCCGAGTAGTTCAGCACGTACCATCCAGCGTTGGCAATCTGGATGTTGTTGTTGTCGGCCTCGTTGACGGTAGCGCCGGCGTTGGCATTGTCGTTGATGGCACGCAGACGGTCGCCGCCGCGCCAGTCGCCTTGCTCGAGACCCCACTTGAACATTCCGTTGGCAGGGAAGTATACCATGGTGTAGAACTGTCCTTTAGCATCGTAGACGGGAGCCAGCGGCTTCCATGTGCTCCATGCTGTGCCGATGGAGCTGCCGATGACATAAACCTCTGTAGGCAGTGTAGCCTTCGGAGCCTGATAGGTGGCGAGCACGCTGGGCAGGGTGATGATGTTCGAGAAGCTCTCTCCGAAGTTGTATCCGTCGATGATGGCACGCAGGCGGATATATGCCGGTGCGGGCTGGTTGGGATAGTCGGTGTCGGGGTTTGCCTCCTGGAAGAGGGCTACGATGGCCTGGTTGAGCTCATAGGCATCGACACCCATCTTAGCCGTGGTAAAAGAGGTGGCAAGCTCCTTGTAAGCCTCGAAAGAAGCTTCGTTGGCCACCTGGACATAGTATCGTGTGACATAGGGCACGCCTCCGTAGTTAGGCTGTGAGCAGGTGAGCCACAGCTTCTCGGCTGCCGACAGGTCGTAGGTGTTGTTCTGTGCAAGAGCCGGCATGTTGAGCGTGAAGCCATTGGCGGCGCCGCTGACGTCGAGCGTGGGGTTGCTCTCGTCGTCGGTCTCGCAGGAGGCCAGTGCCAGAGCCATTACCGGCAGCAACAGGTATTGAAAAATCTTTTTCATAATATTCCTATTATATTATATGCTGTTGAATTAATAACCTGGGTTCTGAGTCATGTTGGGGTTACCAACGATGTCGTTGTAGGGGATGGGGTAGACATTGAAGTGAGAGTCTACGCCGGTGCCGGTGGCTGTACCTCCCTTCATCGGCCATACATAGCGGCTGGAGGTGAACAGGCCGAAGCGGACGAGGTCGCTGCGGCGGCGTGCCTCGAAGTAGAACTCGCGGCACCACTCGTCGGGCATCTGGTCGAGTGTGATGGCGTTCAGCTGGTTGGCGTGAGCGCGTGCACGGATCTCGTTGACATCGGCCAGTGCACCGTCCTGACCCAGACGCAGCTTGGCTTCTGCGCGTGTCAGGTAAGCCTCGGCCAGACGGAACAGGGGTATGTCGGTGTCAGAGAAGAGGGTGGGGCTGGGAGCGCTGTTGTCGGAGCGGCGGTTCTGCCACTTGACGATGCTCAGTCCGTTGAGGAAGCCCTTGATCTGTCCGTTGGGCAGGTCGTAGGTGCGTGCGTCGTCGGCTGTCGTGCCTCCTACGCCGCCGTAGAACAGTGCACGGTCGTCGTTGGCAGCGGCCTTGATTTCCTCTGTGGAGCCACCGAGGGCTGCATCGGCTTCGATGACCTGTGCTTCGGTGTTGAACTTTTTCAGGCCTTTCTCTTCGAGATATTTCTTGACTTCATCCTTGGTAGCCAGCGGGCAGTCGGTGACGGTGGGGAAGAACTTCTCAATCATCGTGCGGCGTGCGAAGTTACAGGTCCAGTAGTTGTCGGTGTAGCTGTAAGGCATGCCTGCGCCACGGCATGAGCTGACGAGGTATGTCGACCCGGCGTGCTCCTGCGTGTGGGTGCCGTCCTGACGGATGGCGAAGATGATTTCCTTCATGGCCTGCGGGTTGTAGTCGTTGTCGCCCATGAACACCTGCTCGTAGCCGGTGAAGCCGTTGGCATTGGTGGCCTTTGAGAGTGCATAGGGACCGCCAATCAGCAGGTTGCAGTAGTCGATGGCCTTCTGATAGTCCTTGATCTCGCCGTTGGTGTAGACCTCGGAGTTCAGGGCCAGGCGGGCATGCAGGGCATAGGCAGCGCCCTGGTCGGCACGTCCGAAGTTGTCGGTGCCGTTGAAGCTACCCATCGGTGCCAGCAGCCCTTCCAGCTCGGTCAGCTCCTGGTCGATCCATTTATAGAGCTCAGTGCCTGCTTTTTCCACGGGCAGCTCGTTCATCGAGAAGTCGAGTTTGAAGGGAGCCTTGCGGAACAGGTCGAGATAATAGTAGTAATGCAGGGCACGGAGGAAGCGTACTTCGGCCAGATAGTGAGGATACTCACCGTCGGTGCGTCCTGCCTGCAGTGAGAGGTATGAGTTGTAGAGCGTGATGTCGAAGGAAAGACGCTGGTATGCCCAGTAGGTACGTGCGGAGCTCTGTGTCCATGCGATGTTGGTCAGTGGACGCATGTCTTCGTTGTCCTGCCATGCCCATGCTGTCTCGTCGGAGCAGAGTTCCTGCAGGTTGAAGATGACGCGGTAGAAGCCGCTCTCACCCTCGTCGTCGCCGAAGTCCGGGGCGTCGGCACCGCCGATCTGTCCGGTCAGTCCGAGTGTGCCATACTGCTTGGCGAGCAGTTCCATATCGTCGAAAGTGGCGCTGGTCTTGGGGTCGATGGATGAGATGTTAAGCTCGTCGGAGCAGGAGACGGTTCCCATGAGGAGCAGTCCTGCCATTGCTGTTTTGATTGCTATATTTTTCATATCTGTGATTGCTTAACAAGTTGATTTAGAAGTTCAGGTTCACACCAAGCTGGAAGCTGCGGGGACGCGGATAGGGGTTGCTGTCGAAGCCGCTGGCCACTTCCGGGTCGATGCCCTTGTACTTGGAGATGATGAATGGGTTCTGCACGGTGAGGAACACGCGGCCGTCGAAGTACTTGTGGCCGGCATACTCGTAGAATGCAGGGAAGGAGTAGCCCAGCGTGATGTTCGAGCACTTCAGGTAGGAAGCGTTGCGCACGAAGTAGTCGCTGAACTTATAGTAGTCGGAAGTGATACTTGTTCCTGTGAATCCGAGTGCCACAGCCTCAGGTGTTGAGTTGTGGAAGTTGGAGTTCGAATAGAGTGCTGTTCCTACGGGAGCGCGTCCGGCGAGGAAGTCGTAGTAGACGTAGTTGCCGATGGCAGCGTGGAAGGCTGCACTGAGGTCGAAGCGCTTGTAGAGGAACTTCATCGTGGCACCCATGATGATGTCGGCAGCGGGGTTCTTGTAGTAGTAGCGGTCGGCGTCGGTAATCTGTCCGTCGGCGTCGCGGTCGACATAGAGACCTTCGATGGGCTTGCCGGCCTCATCGTATACCTGCTGGTAGACATAGAAGGAGTTCATAGGCTGTCCCACCTTGTTGCGCTGGAGGCTGCCGCTCATGCCGAGTGTGGCTCCTGACCAGACCCAGTCCTGAGCACCGGCGTCGAGGGCGGTGATTTCGTTGTGGTTCCATCCTACGTTATAGGTGATGTCCCATGTGAAGTCCTTGGTGACGATGGGCTTGACGTCGAACGAGAATTCAACACCATAGTTTTCGAGCGAACCGATGTTCTTCATCACCTGGTCGCTGAAGTTCATCATGGCAGGTACTCTCACACTGGCCAGCAGGTCGGTGGTCTTGCGGTAGTATCCGTCGACGGTGAATGAGAAGCGTCCGTTGAGTGCGGAGAAGTCGATACCTGCATTGTAGGTGGTGGTCTTCTCCCATGTCAGGTCGGGGTTGTAGCGGTTCGGGCGTGTGGTGTAGTAGAAGTCTTTTCCGAACTGATATTGGGCATAGGCGTTACTGCGCACGTAGAGCGGTGCATAGTAGAAGTCGTCGATACCGTTCTGCTGACCGGTCTTACCCCATCCGAGGCGTACCTTCAACTCGTCGAGCCAGTTGGCGTTCTTCAGGAAGGGTTCGTTGTTCACCTTCCATGCCAGTGCTGCAGCGGGGAAGTAGCCCCACTTGTGTCCTTTGGCGAAGCGCGAGCTACCATCGGCACGGAATGTGGCGGTGATGAGGTAGCGGTCGAGGAGGTTGTAGTTCAGACGTCCGAAGTAGGAGAGGATGCTGTTGTGCGTGCGCCACTCGTTCTCGGCCTCGCCACGCTCGTTGAAGCGGTGGGCGGGATCTTTCTCTTGGTTGAGGTAGGAGTCCCACTTTGTGCCGTCGCTGAAGCCGCTGCGGTGGTAGTGGCTCTGTTCGGCACCGGCCTGGATGTCGATGTTGTGTGCACCAATCTCCTTCATATACTGTGCATAGGCAGAACCGACAATGTTATATTTGTAGTAGTTTGTAATGCCGTCCCATCCGTAGTAGTTGTTGTTGTAGGAGTAGGGTGAGTACTGGGTGTGCTGGTTGGTAGCCGTGTACTGTGCACCCAGGTTTCCGTGGATGTGGAGGTCTTCGAACCCGTGAATCTTATAGTCCATCTCGATATTGCCGGAGTAGTCGTGCGACTGGGCAATCATACGCTCGGTGTTGAGCAGTGCCACGGGGTTCTGCGGAGCATTGGGGTTGGTGGTCTTCGTCCAGTTCGGGTCGGAGATGGTCGAGCTGTTAATCATGTACTGCCAGTATCCGCCGGAGTATTTGAAGTCGCTGCCTGCATCGTGCACGGGACGTGTAGGATCCATTGACAGGGCAGCACCGATGGCGGCACCGTCGCTGACGTAGCGGTCCTTCTCATACATGTACTTCGTGGTGATGTTGAAGTTCAGGTGGTTGTCGAGGAACGAGGGTGCGAGGTTTGCCGACACGTTGGAGCGGCGCATCCAGTTGTTCATCACGATACCGTTGCCGATGTTCATGCCGCCGCTGATGCGATAGGGCATGTTCTTCAGGCCTCCGCTGACGGAGATGGTATGGGTTGTGGAGAGTGTCGTGCGGAAGATCTCGTCCTGCCAGTTGGTGTTGGCATCGCCAAGCTGTGAGGCGTCGAGTCCGTCGATGCCGGCGATGAGTGCACGGTAGGCGTCGCCGTCGAGCACGTCGTATTTCTTGGCAATGGTGGAGAGTGTCACGTCGCCGTTGTAGCTGACGCGCGCACGCTGTCCTTCCTTACCCTTCTTGGTGGTGATGATGATGACACCGTTCGAGGCACGTGAGCCGTAGATGGCTGTTGCCGAAGCGTCCTTCAGGATGGTGAAGGTCTCGATGTCGTTCGGGTTGATCATAGCCAGGATGTTCGACACTCCGTTTGCATTGTTGTTGTCGATGGGCAGTCCGTCGATGACATACAGCGGGTCGTTGGATGCAGAGAGAGAGGCGCCGCCACGGATGCGGATCTGTGCGCCGGCTCCAGGAGCACCGCCTGCGGTGATGACGTCGACACCGGCCACCTTACCGACGAGCATGTCGCTGGCGTTGTTGGTGATACCTTTCGACATTTCATCGGGCTTCATGGCGGTCACCGAACCTGTCAGGTCTTCCTTCTTGGCGCGGCCGTAACCGATGACGACGACGTCGCTCAGCAGCTGGGCGTCGTCCTGCATTGTGATGACTACATTAGGGCTTGCGGTAGCCGTGGCGTCCTGATATCCGATGCAGGATATCGTGAGCTGTGCGCCCTGCTTAGCCTTAATGGTGAAATTACCGTCGAAGTCTGATGCTGCCATGGCGGCGTCGCCAACGACGCGGATGGTAGCACCGATGATGGGTTCGCCGGTAGTGTCTTTAACGTGGCCATTGACAGTAATCTGCTGTGCAAAGGCGCTTGCTGAAAGGATGAGCCCGCAGACAAGTGCGAGCATCCTCAGAGGCAATGTAAATTTTACCTGCTTCATCATTTTGGTTTTTAAAGTTAGTTGTAATATATTATTCTTTAATATTTATATAAATGCGTGCAAAAGTACAAGAATTTCAAACCATTCGCTACTTTTTGTTGCCAAAAAGCGCCTTTTGGCTTGTGCAAACGTTTGTTGCCTTCTTGTTTCAGAACTCGAGGACGAGTGTCGCCCGAGGCTCGAGTTCTGTGTTTTCTCCTATGGCATAAGTCTTTCCGGTGAGGATGTCCTTGGCCGTGGTTTTGCCGCTGGTGAGTTCGGCATAGCGGTTCCAATCGAGCTGCGTGGGCTGGCTGGTGCCGTTGAGCACGGTCATGATGGTTTTGCCTTCATGCTGTCGGGCAACGACATAGACGCCTTTCCACGGGGTGAACTGCACTTGGCGGCCCTTGGTGATGACTTCGTTGCCTTGACGCCAGTGGAGCAGCGTTGACAGCCATTGGAACATCTCCTGTTCGTCGGCCGTACGGCCTTCGGCGGTGAAGCAGTTGTGCTCGTCGCCCTTGAAGCCGCCGGGGAAGTCTTTGCGCACGTTGCCGTCGGTCTGTGCCTTGGTGCCGTTCATGAGGATCTCGGTGCCATAGTAGAGCTGTGGGATGCGGTTCACGGTGAGCAGCAGGGCGAGTGCCTGCTTAAGGGCGGGCTTGTCCTGTCCCGGATGTCCCTCGCCGAGGAAGCGGTCGGTGTCGTGGTTCTCGATGAAGGCCATGACGTGGCTGGGGTCTTCGTACAGGTAGTCGTATACGAAGGAGTTGTACAGGCGGTTGAAGCCGTGCCACCATCCGTCGGTTTCCTCATACCGTGCCTGGTTGAGCTTGTCGAAGAAGGAGAAGTCCATGACGGTCTTCAGGTAGGAGTTGTCTTTCTCTATCCTGCTTTCTTTCTGCCAAGCGGCGGTATAGGCTGGTTCTGTAACCCATGTTTCGCCGACGGTGTTGAAGTTGGGGTATTCGTTGTCGAGCGTCTTCATCCATGTGGCCATGGCCTGCCGGTCGGCATAGGGGTAGGTGTCCATGCGTATGCCGTCGATGCCCACGGTCTCAATCCACCATTCGGAGTTCTGGATGAGGTAGCGGATGACATGCGGGTTGCGCTGGTTCAGGTCGGGCATGGTGGGCACGAACCATCCGTCGGTAGTCTCGGCCTTGTCGATGTCGGAGGCATAGGGGTCGAGGACCGGTGTCAGTTTGTAGGATGTCTGCCGGTAGAGGTCGCTGATCTTTGTCACGCCGTCCTGGTGGTGTATCTCGGTGATATGCTCAGGCGTCTGGTTGGCGGGGTCAAGCCATTCGGGGTTGTTGAACCAGTCTTTGGCGGGCATGTCTGCCACCCATGGATGCTCAAAGCCGCTGTGGTTGAAGATCATGTCCATGACGACCTTCAGTCCGTGCTGGTGGGCGTCGTCGATGAGGCGCCGGTAGTCGTCGTTGGTTCCGAATCGTGGGTCTACGCGGTAGTAGTCGGTAGTGGCATAGCCATGATAGGTGCTCACCTTTCCGCCGTAGCTGTCGGGAGAGTTGTTCTCCAGTACTGGTGTAAACCAGAGGGCTGTGACGCCGAGCTCGTTGAAATAGTCGAGGTGTTGGCGTATGCCTTCCAGGTCGCCTCCATGTCGGAGTGAGGGCTGTGAGCGGTCTTCGACGTAGCTGTTGAGTCCTTCCACCTGTGTCGGGTGGCTGTCCGACTGTGCGAAGCGGTCGGGCATAAGCATGTAGAGCACGTCGGCGTTGGTGAAGCCCTGTCGCTCCTCGCCCTTCATCTCGCGTTCCTTGAGGGTGTATTCCACGATGGTCTTGTCGTCACCGCGCTTGAAGGCTATCGGCAGTTTGCCTGCTTTTGCGCGGCTCAGGTCGAGATATACCAAGAGGTAGTTGGGTGAGTCGAGACGTACGATGGAGTCTACTTTTGCGCCGTTCACCGACACTTCGGCCTCACGGATGTCCTTGCCATAGACCATGAGCTGCACGGTGGGGTCTTTCATTCCCACGTACCAGTCGGTGGGATCGATGCGACTGACTTCCACGGCACCGTTGCCTTGGTCCTTGAAGTCGGTTGCTGCTTGTTTGCAGGAGATGAATGCCAGTCCTGCCAAGACACTGATGATAAAACGGTATTTCTTCATAAGGGTATTAATTGTGTATGATGAGTGCTGATTGCGGGTTGACGGTTGCTTGGTTTCCGTTGAAGTCCCTGATGCCTTTCTCGTTGATGATGCCGTCGCTGCATACGACGGTCCACTGACCGTCGGGGATGCTGACCGTGCGTGTCTCTTTGTTTGCGTTGAGTATGACGATGATGTCCTGCCATTCATCGTTTCGGGCGTTGTCTTTGAGACGGAATGCCACCAGGTTGTCCTGTACTGGCAGGAACTCCAGGTGTTTTCGGATGAGCTCGGCGTCGGCCATGCGGAAGGCCGGGTGGTTTCGTCGGAGGCTGATGAGTCCGCGGTAGTAGTCGAAGACCTGCGGGTAGCGTTCGAGGTTCTGCCAGTCGAGTTGGTTGACGTCGTCGGGTGAGTTGTAGGAGTTGTGCACACCCTTCTTGTTGCGCAGCATCTCCTCTCCGGAGAGCATGAAGGGTACGCCCTGCGAGGTGAATACGGCTGTCTGTGCGAGCAGGTCGAGTCGGATGAGTTCCTCGTCGCTGATGCCGGGCATCTCTGTGCGCAGTCTGTCGGTGAGACACATGTCGTCGTGGCAGCTGACATAGCTGATCATCTGTGCGGGGCTGGCAGCCCATGGCTCGTCGGAATAGTTCACCTTGGCGTAGTCCACCTGCGGGTGGGCAACCATTCCGGCAATGCCGGCTTTCAGACTCTCCTCCTCACCGGGGATGCCGGCGAGGAAGGCTCCTTTCTTGTCGTCGTTGAAAGGTCCGCGGAGGGCGTCGCGCATGTCATCGCAGAAGGCTGCGACATGCGGCATCTGTCTGACGTGTGCCTTCGTGGCGAGCTTTTCGGCGGGGTATGCACACTGTCCTGCGCTCCATCCTTCACCATAGATGAAGACGCGTTCATCCATCTGGTGTACCATGTTGGCGATGAAGTTCATCGTCTCGATGTCGTGCACGCCCATGAGGTCGAAGCGGAAGCCGTCGATGTGATACTCTTTCATCCAGTATTTCACGCTCTCGAGCATGAACATCCGCATCATCTCGCGTTCCGATGCCGTTTCGTTGCCGCATCCCGACCCGTTGCTGTAGGAGCCGGAGGCATCCTTTCTGAAGAAGTAACCTGGGAAGGTCTTCTGGAAGTTGCTGCCCATGATGTCGAAGGTATGGTTATAGACGACGTCGAGGATGACGCGTATGCCGACATCGTGGAGTGCCATGACCATCTGCTTGAACTCCTTGATGCGACAGACAGGGTCGTAGGGGTCGGTGGCATAGGAGCCTTCGGGGACGTTGTAGTTCAGTGGGTCGTAGCCCCAGTTGTATTGCGGTTCGTCGAGTCTGGTCTCGTCGATGGATGCGAAGTCGAACGAGGGCAGGATGTGCACGGCGTTGACACCGAGTTTAAGCAGGTGGTCGATAGCTTTCTTCTCGGTCAGTGCGAGGTATTTCCCTTTGTGCTCGAACCCTGAGTTGGGATGGATGGAGAAGTCGCGGTGGTGCAGTTCGTAGATGACGAGGTCTGTGGGGTCTTGTCCTACGGGGCTTGCGTCTTCGAGCCATCCTTCCGGGTCGGTGTCGTTCATGTCGATGATGGCACCGCGCTGTCCGTTGACGCCGACGGCACGTGCAAAGATACCCGGTGTCTCGTTGGGTTTCTTCTTTGTCCCCGTCACGTCGAAGGTATAGAATGTCCCTTTCAGGTCGCCTTTGACGGTGGCTGTCCAGATGTCGCTCATGGTAGCGTCGCGTCTCATCTTCACGGTCTTGTAGGGCCGTCCGCCAATTCCGTCGTGATAGAGTCGCAGGGTTACCTTCTTGGCTTTCTGTGGTGCGAAGAGTTGGAAGCGTGTGGCCTCTTTCCGATAGACGGTCTCGGGTCCTTGCGCGTTGGCGTTCATTCCGATAGCCCAAGTCATAACTGCTGTGAGGAGGATGTTTTTTAATCTCATGATGGTTTGTTGTCGTTGTTGTTTATCGTCCGCTTTGAGCGATGAGTTCCTTGACATTGGTCACGAAATCGGTATCGGCCATGAGGTCTTCTAAGTAGAGGTGCATGCGATAGCGCCAGTAATGCTTCGGGTTGGCCGGGATGTTGATGCGCTCGGCGTCGGCATCGGGCAGTCGCAGGCGATCGTCGATGGCCAGCCAGTCCTGCAGGGAGAGGATGCAGAGCATCGACGGTGATTCGAGGTGTTCGCGGATGATGTCGCGGGCCAGCCAGCTGGGCAGCGGGTGGGGTGCCGGTCCCTGCCGGTGCAGCATGTTGTTGTAGTAGTCCTGCGTGCGTTCCTCGTCTTCGTCCCACCACTGGCGCAGTGTCGGCATGTCGTGGCTGGAGATGGTGCACACCGACCGGTAGGGGTTGCGGTCGAGATGTCCGAAGCGCACCGACGGGTCTTTCGGCATCGACTGTATCTCGAGCGAGAGGATTCGCAACTCGTTCATCACCCATTCCACGCAGGCCGGTACCATTCCCAGGTCTTCTGCACAGACGAGCATGCGTGTGGCCTCGACCAGTCGCGGCAGCTTTTTCATGGCCTCCCGATACCAGTACTGGTTGTTGCGGTGATAGAAGTAGTCGTCGTAGAGGGCGTTGAAAGCGTCTTTCTCCCATTGCGGCAGTCGTGCGTAAGCCTCGGAATACTGAATGGCGATGCGCGGGTGGCGCTTGGTGGGGTCTTTATGGTCGACGAGGAACAGGTTGTCGATTTCGCTGAACACCCCGCGTCCGTTGATTTCCTCTTCCGACAGTCCCAGTGCCGGCGAGAACTGTCCCATCAGTCCGCTCTTGTGAGGCATCGGAATTTCCCAGATGCGGAAGAAACCGAGGACGTGATCTATGCGGTAGGCATCGAAGAAGCGTGCCATGTTCTGGAAGCGTCGCACCCACCATTGGCATCCGTCCTTGAGCATCTCGTCCCAGTTGTAAGTGGGAAATCCCCAGTTCTGTCCGTCGGCAGAGAAGTCGTCGGGTGGAGCGCCGGCCTGTCCGTTCATGTTGAAGTATTTCGGCTCCACCCACACGTCGCATCCGGTTCGGCTTACCCCGATGGGGATGTCGCCTTTCAGGATGACGCCGAGTTTGCGGGCATGCTCATGTGCTGCCCGCATCTGTTTGTCGAGGATGTATTGTATGTAATAATAGAAAGCCACATCTTTATATATACGCGTACGCGGGGATGTCAGCGGCTTACGGTCGGCTTCCTGCCACTGTGGGTGCTTGTCGAGCTGACGGGTGTCGCGCAGGTGGCAGAAGAATGCGTAGGGTACGAGCCACTGCTGTGTTTCGGCAAAGAATGTCTTGAAGTCGGCTGATGCCAGCGTCTGCTTTCCCTCCTGCTTGTATAGCAGCCGCAGCAGTTCCAGCTTGGCCTGGTTCACGCGCTCATAGTCAATCTGCGGCAGTGCGTTGAGCTCCTTGCGCAGTGCCTCATAGTGTTTGCACTGCTCGCCGTCGTTGAGCACGGGCAGTTGTCTGAAGTCCACGTATTGCGGATGGAGGGCAAAGATGCTGATGCAGGAGTAGGGGTAGGAGTCTGTCCAGGTGTGCGTCGTCGTGGTGTCGTTGATGGGCAGCACCTGCAGGGCCCGCTGTCCGGTCATGGCCACATAGTCGATCATCGTCTTCAGGTCGCCGAAGTCGCCGACGCCGAAGCTTCCCTTTGTGCGGAGCGAGAAGACGGGGACAAGCGTTCCGGCTACCTTTTCGTCGGACATGCCGAAGAATGCCTGCGGCAGGTGGTGCACCGTCACGGTGTGGGGTTGTACGGGTGCGAGGGTGAGCACGCGGTTGGGACCTTCTTCCCACCGTATGCCGTCCTTGGCAGGTACGACGAATTTCATCTCTATAGGCTGCATGGGCAGGTCTTTGGCATCGATGGTTGCCACCCACTCATGGATGTTGTGCTGTACCATGGGTATGGCTTTCGCCGGGTTCCACTGCCCGAGCTGCGGTGCCGACCCGAGCAGGGCCAGCTGTTCACCGCGCAGCAGTTGTGGGGCGCGCACCACGAGGCGTACCACCTGATGCGATTTCGGTACAAGTGGTGCTTCTGCGGCATCGTCGGCAAAGGCTGCACTGTAGCGGTAGCTGTCGGCAGGGATGTCGGTCCATTGGTCGTTCACCTCATAGGTGTCGGCTCCGGTGACATTCAGTTCGATGCGGTGCATCACCACCGGCCACTCATGGCGTTCTTCTTCACCATTGCAGTCTACGCTGTAGTAGTACTCGATGACTGCAGGAGTCTCCCTGCCATTCATCTTCAGTTCGTAATGCCAGTACTCGCCGTCGCCAGTGGTCATCCGATAGGTCACGTGCTTCGTAGTGCCATCACCTTGTGCGTGCACCACGTTCAAGACCAGTTCTTCTCCGAAGACGGTCCTGTAATTGATATTAAAATGCAGTTTCATCCGTTTTTAGTTGTCAGGCTCTCGGCAACCCGCTCTCTATGACAGGGTTATGCGTGTGCCATGTCTAAATTCGGTTCAAAGGTACATAGTTTTTTTTAGTTGAAAGCCAATAGCTTTCCGGAAATGTGCGAAAAAGGAAACAAACGTTTGCATCATTCCTTTTTCCGATGTTGCCAAATCTCGATGCTGTTGATGATGTTCTGCCAGAGGATGTAGCATCCCGGACCCACCGATGAGAGGGGAGTCAGATAGGTATAGGCTATCCAGATGGCGAAGGCCGTGTTCTTCTGTCCGAGTCCCTGTCCTGCTTCTGTGGTGTTGTTCCAGTAGTGGCCTATCCAGCGTCCTACGGCAAACTGCACGATGCAGAACAGCAGTCCAAGCAGGGCTATCGCCGTCAGGAGCAGCGATGATACGTCGCTGTGGTTGATGTTTTTCAGTGTGACGCCTGTTATCACAGCCAGCGATGTGGACCAGAGGTAGTAGGACAGGTCTTTCACGGCGATGACTCTCCTGTGTAGGGGCTGGATGAAGTGTTTGGTGATGTAGGCCAGCAGCATGGGCAGTACGAGAACGATGCATACCTTCTGAAGGATCGTCAGGAAGGCCGACCAGAAGGTGATGTCGGCGTCTTTCTCTATCAAGGGGAAGCACAGCGGTATCGCCAGTGCGGTGATGAAATTGGAGAGGAAGGTGTAGGTGGTCATCTGCTCCAGGTTGCCGCCGAGCTTCTGTGTCACCACGGGTGCCGCTGCCGCGCATGGTGCCACCACGCAGCATAGCAGGGCTTCCATCAGCACGAGCTCGCTGCCCGTCGGTCGGTAGTACAGGATGACACTCATCAGCATGGCCACGATGAACATCTGGAACAGGGCTACCCACAGGTGCCACTGCACGGGGCGCATCTTGTGGAAGTCTACCTTGCAGAACGTCACGTAGAGGATGAGAAACATGAACATCGGCACGATGGCGTCGAAGAACGGTGACAGCAGTGTCGCCGGTGTGTCGAGCCAGGGGATGTTGGCAAACAGCAGGTAGACAATGCTTCCGAATGAGATTGCTATGGGCAGTGTCCAGTTCTTGAAGAAGCGTACCAGTTTGTTTTCTTTCTCTTGTCTTTCCATGGTCTATTGTTTTTTCAGGGTCGGCTTCCCTTTTTTCCAGATCACCTCTCGCTGGGAGAGCAGCCACGTGTAGCCGTTGTCATTGTTTCCTTGGTAGAAGAGGTAGGTGCGTCCGTCGCTGTCGGTGAAGATGTGCGGATGTCCCGACTCGCAGGCGTTCCAGTCGTCGGCTCCTCCGTTGCTCAGGAACGGCTCATCGCTCATTCGCTGCCAGTTGATGCCGTCGTCGCTCACGGCCACGCCAATCTGCTGCGGTGCATTGTTGTAGGCTCCGGCGTAGAACATGTACAGACGGCCGTTGCGTTGTGCGATTGACGCGCCTTCGATGCATTTCCCTTCCCATGGCAGTTCGGGTTTGAGGATGGGAGCGTCGGTGGCCTGTGTCCATTCTTCGCGGTTGAAATTGGTCCCTGCCGGTGCTGTTGCCACCCCTTGCATCTGGATGTCGAAGGCTGGGTCGCGTGTGGCGAAATAGAGGAAGTATTGCCCATTGAACTCACACACCTCAGCATCGATGGCACGACCGCATGTCCATGTCCCTGTGGGATGGAAGATGGGGTTTGTGGCATTACGGGTGAAGTGTATGCCGTCGGTTGACGAAGCGTGGCAGATGGCGTCGTGTTCACGGTTGCCATAGGTTTGATAGAACAGGTGGACGACTCCGTCTCTGACCAGTGCACATGGTGCGCAGAGCCCTTTCTGCTCGTAGTCGCAGCCCGCTTGGGGGGTAATCTCGCCGACTTTCCTCCAGCTGACGAGGTCTGCGCTCTCGGCAATGCCGATATTCCATCCTGACGAGGCGTTGCCTGCCTCTGGCGGTATGCTGAAGTACATCAGGTAGCGACCGTTGAAAGCCACGACGTGCGGATCCTTGGAATGGGGACGTCCCAGTCGGTCTATGTCGCCATAGAGCATGAAGTCCGGTTGGAGGGTGTTGAAGTCGAATGCCTTCGTGCCTGTCAGCTGGCGGATGATGCTGACTTCCTTTTCATCATAGGGCGTGTGGTCGCCTCGGAAGATGTCGTGCTGCCACGGTCCCTCGTAGGGGCCGTGTTCGGGTCGGTGTCCCCAGGGCAGGTGGGTCTGCGTCTTTCCGTTTACCAGTCCCCACATCATGCTGCCGATGCGTTTCTCCTTGAGCATGGGCATGATGCCGGCAATGGTCGACTGGCGTGGTCGGTTCATCCATTCGGTCAGGATGACGGGTCGCCCCTTGGCAGCCATGCGGCTGATCCACTTCTCCGTAGTCGCCTTGTCGGAATAGGTGTGGAAGGTGGTGATGTCGGCGTTGTCGGTGATCAGTTGTTCCAGTTCGGCATCGTCCTTCCAGATGCCGGTGGTGACGGGCTGCGAGGGGTTCACCTCCCGGGCCCATCTGAAGGCCTTACGCAGCAGTCGTGGACTGTATTGGCTGTGGATGGTGTTCGTCGGTTCGTTGTAGAGGTCCCACGCCAGTATGCGACGGTCATTGCGGAATGCCGTCATGATATCCTTCACATAGGTCTCCAGCTTCGGGTGCTCCCGTTCGTCGACCATCATCGTCCATCCTGGCGATGGCGACCATGCCCATGCATACCAGCCCTCCAGCGGTTCCGGCTGCCTTCCCACGACAGGGTCGTTGGTCGTGCCGAACGAGCAGTCGTCGAAGAAGATAGGCATGACCAGTATGCCGTGGCGTCCGCAGATGTCGAGAAAGCGCCCGAATGTCTTCTTGAAGTATTTCGGGTCGTCGGCATAGACGGCATGTTGCAACACCACACGGACGCAGTTCATTCCCATGTCCTCCATCAGTTGCAGCTCGCTGTCGATGGCATCGGCAGAGAAGGTCGTCTTGTCCCACATGGCTGTGTAGTTGACGGCATAGGCCGGGATGTAGTTTACTCCGCAGAGCCATGGCAGCCGGTAGTACCAGTCCCATGCCTTTTCCTTGCTCCATGGCTGTGGCGTCTGTGCACCCGTCGGGAGGCTTGCCGTGCAGAGCAGCATCACAGCCAGCAACAGCCTCTTCCATGTTGCCGCTCTTCTCCTATTCTTAATGGGATTCTGCATCATGCTATATGGGTATTCATTGTTCCTTAATCCATACTTTCATCTTGGAGGCCTCGCGGTTGTCCCATGCGTAGTAGGGGATGAGGCGGAGCGTCTGCCGGCCGTTGTCGGCAGCAATGCCTGCTATGCCGCTGAGGATGCCGGGCATCCGGCACATGGTGAACTGTGTGACCGGGGTGAGGGTGAAGTCGTCGTAGGAACCGCCGTTGTCGATGGCCTCGGCGCAGTATACCAGCGGTCCGCGCTGGATGGCCTGCATGCCTTCGTCCTCTTTCACTCGCGGGTCGGCGCTGACACGCTCCACGGGCATCGCCATGGTGAGTTCCACCACGTCGCCTGCTTTCCAGCTGCGGCTGATGATGGCATAGCCCTTGTCGGTGGTGACCTTGCCGGCGGGTTGTCCGTTGACGGTCAGCGTATAGTCTTTGCACCATCCGGGGATGCGCATCCGCAGGTCTTTCTTCATCTTGCTGCCGATGGTCAGCCGCACATGGCCGTCCCACGGGTATTCCGTCTGCATCGTCACGCCGACGGTGCCGTCGCTGAATGCCACGGTGGCTTCGCTGCCGATGTATAGGTTCACCCAGAGGGCGTTGTCGGATGTGCCGTAGACGTAGCTGCCGATGGAGGGAAGGAAGCGGGTGATGTTGCTCGGGCAGCAGGCGCATCCGAACCAAGCCTGCCGGTGGTGCGTGCCGTTGGCTTCGAGTGGGTTAACGTAGAAGAAGCGGTCGCCACGTAGGTTGATGCCCGAGAGGACGCCGTTGTACATGGCCTGCTCCACGATGTCCACGTATTTGCTGTCGCCGGTGAACTGGTTCATACGGTGGTTCCAGAGCACCATGCCGATGGATGCACATGTCTCGCAGTAGGCTGTGGCGTTGGGCAGGCTGTAGTCCTCGGAAAAGCCCTCGTTGGAGGCCGTCTGTCCGATGCCGCCGGTGATATACATGTTCCTGTCTACGACATCGTGCCACAGGTCGTTGAGTGCCTGCATGTAATTCGTCTGGCGATAGGCTGCCACGTCGGCCATGCCGCAGAAGAGGTACATCAGTCGGACGGCATGTCCGGAGATATCCTTCATCTGGCTCACCGGCACGCTGTCCTGATAGTATCTGGTGTTCCAAGGTCCGTTAGGCCCGATGCCGTGCCCATGGCCACGTTCCTCGAGCAGCCAGTAGGCAAAGTCCAGGTAGTCTTCGTTGCCGGTCACTTCGTAGAGTTTCACCAGTGCCAGCTCTATCTCCTCGTGTCCGGGTACCCAGTGGCGTTTGCCGGGTCCGAAGAGCGACTGCATGTGTGCCACCATCCGCTGGCAGATTTTCAGGAAGCGGTCCTTGCCCGTCGCCTTGTAGTAGGCCACGGCAGCCTCTATCATGTGGCCCGTGCAGTACATCTCGTGCCGGTCCATGTCGGTCCACCGCTTGTCGAGTCCCATCAGGATGTAGTAGGTGTCGATATATCCGTCGGGCTGCTGTGCCTTCTCGATATATGCTATCCATTCGTCCATCTTGGCCTCTATCACGGGGTCGGGATGGTTGATGAGCGAGTAGGCCATGCCTTCCATGGCTTTGTACACGTCGCTGTCGTCGAAGAAGATGCCGGAGTGTCGCAGTTCGCCCACGCCGGGTTGTCCGACCAGTGCGGCATTGATGAAGTTCTTGATGCGTGCCGTCTGGTTTTCAATCTGGTCGATGCAGGTCGGCTGTGTCACGGTAGCGTGGCGGTCGAGTCGTGGCGACCAGAAAGTGTCGGTAATCCTCACGTGTGAGAAGTCCACTTGGTTGACTACTTTCGAGTGTTGTGCCTGAGCCGATGTTCCCAGCATCAGCAGCAGTGCCATGGTCATAAGGTTCCGCTTCATGATTGTCAGTGGTATTATTTGTTTTCTTTAATGATTGGTTCTGTAATCTTCGCCATGCAAAGATACTACAATCTTTTGGGACAGGCAAATTTTGGTCAGGAAAAATGTAAGAATAGTGAAAGACTACGGCGCCCATAGTGAAAGACATTGGTGAACTTCTTGAAGGCCAAAGGTGAGCTTCTTGAAGGCCAAAGGTGAGCTTCTTGAAAGACAAAGGTGATCAAAGTGAAGGACAATGGTAAGCATCGTGATAGCAAATTCGGCGAATTTGGTCACCAAAATCGCCGAATTTGGTGACCAAAATCGGCGATTTTACTTTCACGAGTCTTACCTTCGTCAGTGCAGAGTCTTTTTTTCGTCTGTGCAGAAGGGGGCACTCCCCAGGTGGAACAAGGGGCTTCGGTAGAGCCGGACGTTATGAGTCCCATCAAGGCCATGAGCATCATAGTAATTTTTCTCATAGTCATGTTTAATTTTTATCCAAGAGCGTTATTGAATGCTTATCCTAAAAACCTGTCGGACTTATTCAGCAAGGCAAAGATAGTTCCTTCTTTCTTAAAAGGCATGCGGGCGGCCTCGCTTTTTCAAGAAAGAAGAATTTTGATGACATAGCGCAATAACAATCGTTTGCGCGTCTTTTTATAATAAAGTGTCAAAGGATTGGCGCGTGTTTACATCTTTTTCCCTACCTTTGCACCATAATAGAAACGTTACCGCACTGAAATCCAAACAATCAGACATTATAGACAGTATGAGAAAATTCATTGTTTCAATGCTCTTGATGACTGTCATGAGCATCACGTCATGGGCACAGGGATGGCCCGAAAACTACGACGGTGTAATGCTGCAGGGATTCTATTGGGACTCCTACGCTGATACGCAGTGGAGCAACCTTGAGGCACAGGCCGACGACATGGCGCCCTACTTCAAACTCATCTGGGTGCCCAACTCCGCCTATGCAGGCTCCTTATCGATGAATATGGGCTATCACCCCATCTACTGGTTCGACCATAAGAGCGCCTTCGGCACTGAGGACGCCTTGCGTTCGATGATCCGGACGTTCAAGGAGAAAGGAACAGGGTTCATCGAGGACGTCGTCATCAACCACCGGCTGGGCGTCAGTTCATGGACCGACTTTCCTGCAGAGACCGTCAACGGCGTCACCTATCAGCTCACTTCCGATGATATCTGTTCCGACGACGAGGCTGCCAGTAACGGATATGCCGTTGGCAAGAACAAGGATACCGGCGGCACATGGGGCGGTGCCCGTGACCTCGACCATTTGAGCGACAACGTCCAGAAGAACGTCATCGCCTACCTGCGCTACCTCATCGACGACCTCGGGTATGTCGGCTTCCGCTATGACTACGTCAAAGGCTACGCTCCGAAGTTTACGGGTCTCTACAACAGTACCGTCAACCCGCAGTTCTCTGTCGGCGAATGCTGGGACAACCTGACGACGGTGCGCAACTGGATTGACGGTACGATAACCAACGGAAAGATACAGAGCGCTGCCTTCGACTTCCCGATGAAGGACATCATCAACAATGCCTTTGCCAACAACAACTGGGGTGCGCTCGCCGGAGAATGTCTCGCCACATCGGCCGGCTTCGACCGCTTTGCCGTCACCTTCGTCGACAACCACGACACGGGTCGTCCGAAGAGCGACGGCGGCAATCCCCTCTATGCCAATATCGAGGCTGCCAACGCCTTTATCCTCACCATGCCGGGAACACCCTGCGTATGGCTGAGCCACTGGAAGAGCTACAAGGTTGCCATCAAGAAACTCATCCTCACCCGCAAGGCATGTGGCGTCCACAGCCAAAGCACCATCCTCGACAGGAAAAGTGTCAGCGGAGGCTTCCTGCTTACCGTCAAGGGCACGAAGGGCAATATGCGTGTGCTCTTCGGCAATCCCACCGGCGTCGACATGAGCGGCTATCAGCTGGCTGTTGAGGGCACCAACTACAAATGCTATGCCAGCGAAGGCGTGGACCTCAGCGCACTGAGCGAGGTGAAAGACGACACCGAGAGCTTCGTCGCACCCGAATTCTGCGTGGTGAACGAAGGCGAGGTGTGTGCCTTCTTCGAAGCCCCGCAGACATGGACAGCCGCCATCAAGTGCTGGGCATGGGACAGCGGAAACTATACCGGAGGCTCATGGCCTGGCGTGACCTGCGCCCTGGTAGGTACGGCAGCCAATAAGAACAAGGTGTATAAGTGGACGTGGAACGGAAACTATACCGGCACAACGGCCACCCAGCCGCAGTTCATCATCTTCAGCAACAACGGCACCCCACAGACCTCCGATATGGACTTCAAGAACGGTGGCTACTATAACGCCAGCGGCCTACAGGGCGTGGTAACCGGCATCGGCGACGTGGTGTACGACAATCCCAAGCATCAGACCGTCTACAACCTGCAGGGACAACGCGTGGACAATCAGTACAAGGGTGTCGTCATCGTCCAGGGAAAGAAAATGATACGATAAACAAATAATAGCAATAACTATGAAATACCTGAAACACCTGTGTGTCAGTGCCTGCCTGTTGGCAACAGTGGCCTGCGCCCAGACCAACGACGCTGCCCCCGACCGACTCGTCGGCGGCGACATCTCACTGCTCCCCTCGTATGAAGAAAAAGGAGTGTCCTTCCTCACGCAGGGCGGACAGACCATCGACGACCTCGTCACCTACCTCGCCTCTGACGAGGTGGGATGGAACGCCATCCGCCTGCGACTCTTCGTCGACCCGGCCAATGCATCGGCAACTGACAAAGGAGAAGGCGTATGGCAGAGCCTCGACTATATCACTCCCCTGGCACGGCGTGTCAAGGCAGCAGGACTGCAGCTCATGATCGACTTTCACTACAGCGACTCATGGGCAGACCCGGGCAAGCAGCATAAGCCGAAGGCATGGGAGAGCCTCACCGACGAAGCTCTCGTCACGACCCTCTACGACTATACGCGCGATGCGCTCCAGCATCTTGCTGACAACGGGGCTGCTCCCGACTATATCCAGATAGGCAACGAGATCTCTTTCGGCATGCTCTGGGAGACCGCACATGTCGACGCCTACCACGACAAGAACTGGACCATCTTTGCACAACTGCTCAACAGCGGTGCCAAGGCCTGCCGGGAGGTGTGTCCCGATGCCCGCATCATCATCCACACCGAACAGGCCGGCAATACCACGACGACCGTGAACTACTACAAGAAACTCGACGACTATGGTGTGGACTACGACATCATCGGATTGTCCTACTACCCCTTCTGGCACAAGAGTCTCAGCCAGCTGTCGACCACCCTCAACGCACTCGGTGAAAGCTTCCCCGAGCGAAAGGTGCAGATTGTCGAGACAGCTTACTACTATCAGTATGCGCCATCGAGCGGATATGACGCCGAGAGCGCAACGTGGCCAGCCACACGCGAAGGACAGAAGGCCTATGCCGACGCCCTTGTGGCCGAGCTGAACAAGCACGCCAATGTCAACGGCCTCTACTGGTGGTTCCCCGAGGAGAACGGCTATCGGAACAGTGTGCTCGACAGCTGGATCAACCGCGGTCTCTTCGACAACAACACCGGACGGGCACTGCCAGCGCTCTATTCCCTGAAAGCCTTTGCACAGACAACCGGTGTCAGCGAACTGGCTGCCGACCGACAGCCCGGCGACGACCTTCCCGCCTATAACCTTGCCGGACAGCGCGTTGAAAAGCAACATTATAAGGGCATCCTTGTCAGCGGAAAGGCTTATCTTCAAAAATAGGGGCTGAGCCTGAAAGGATAAAGAAAGTTTACCGGACACCCATACGAAAGAATAAGGGACGTCCCCCGGCGGGGGCGTCCCTTGTTTGTTATAACGAGTATGGGGAATGCTGCCTGACGAACGGTATCGTTGCCTGATGTCCAGATTGCTATCCCAAGAGCAGAATACTTTCCGAAAAACAGGAGGTTATCCGAGAAGCAGGAGGTTATCCGAGAAGCAGAAGGCTATCCGATATCTGAAGAGTTGGTTGTTATCTGATGAACAGCAGTTCACGATATTTCGGCAGCGTCCACAGTTCATCGGTGACGATGAGTTCGAGTTTGTCGATTTGCTTGCGGATCTCTTCCATCTTTGGCGCCACGGTGTCGTGGTAGGTGATGGCTCGCAGGTGTTCTGAGTCGATGCGGTTGGCAATGCGGCGGGCTTCGACGAGTTCCTCCACACCCGTCTCGATGGCCTGAGTGCGCTCGGCAATCTCGCGGATAATCTTCTTGTTTCGTGCCGTCAGCGTGTCGGCTTCTTCGTGGCTGAAGATAGAGTACATATTCTGAACGTTCTTGGCCAGCTGACTCTGGTAGTGTGTGGCGACGGGCACGATGTGGTTCATGGCGATGTCGCCCAGCACGCGGGCCTCAATCTGTATCTTCTTCGTATAGGTGTTCCATTTCACCTCGTTGCGGGCAGCCAGCTCGTAGCGGCGCATGACGTTCATGCGTTCGAACATCTGGATGGCGTCTTCGTCAAGATAGCGTTCGAAGACGCGCGGACAGGAGTTCTCGGTGTCCAGTCCGCGGCGTGCTGCCTCGGCTTTCCATTCGTCGCTGTATCCGTTGCCGTCGAAGTGGATGGGCTTGCAAGTCTTGATGTCTTCCCTGACGATGTCGATGATGGCTTCCGTCTTGTCTGTACCGGACGTGATGAGTCTGTCGACACGCTGTTTGAAATCGGTCAGGGCCTCGGCGACAGCCGTGTTCAGGACTATCATTGCTGCCGCGCAGTTGGCCTCGCTGCCCACGGCGCGGAACTCGAAGCGGTTGCCGGTGAAGGCGAAGGGGCTGGTGCGGTTGCGGTCGGTATTGTCGATGAGCAGTTCGGGAATCTCTGGGATGTCGAGTTTGAAGCCCTGCTTGCCTGCTACATTGAACAGGTCGCGGTTCGAGGAGTGCTCGATAGCCTCGAGGAGTTCGGTGAGCTGCTTGCCGAGGAAGCTGGAGATGATGGCAGGCGGTGCCTCGTTGGCTCCCAGTCGGTGGGCATTGGTGGCCGACATGATAGAAGCCTTGAGGAGCCCGTTGTGACGGTAGACGCCCATGAGTGTCTCTACGATGAAGACGACGAAGCGCAGGTTGTCCTCGGGCGTCTTGCCAGGTCCGTGGAGCAGGATGCCGGTGTCGGTTGACAGACTCCAGTTGTTATGTTTGCCGCTGCCGTTGATGCCGGCAAAAGGCTTCTCGTGGAGCAGCACGCGGAAGCTGTGCTTGCGGGCTACGCGCTTCATCAGCTGCATGAGCAGCATGTTATGGTCTACAGCCAGGTTGGTGTCTTCGAAGATGGGGGCGAGCTCAAACTGGTTGGGAGCTACCTCGTTGTGGCGTGTCTTGCAGGGGATGCCCAGCTCGAGGGCTTGTATCTCGAGGTCTTTCATGAATGCCTGCACCCGTTCGGGTATGGCGCCGAAGTAATGGTCGTCCATCTGTTGGTTCTTGGCTGAGTCGTGACCCATGAGGGTGCGGCCCGTGAGCATCAGGTCGGGGCGTGCGGAATAGAGACTTTCGTCGACAAGGAAGTACTCCTGTTCCCATCCGAGGTTCGACGTCACTTTCTTTACGTCGGGGTAGAACAGCCGGGCTACATCCGTTGCTGCCACGTTGACGGCATGGAGTGCACGCAGCAGGGGTGCCTTGTAGTCGAGGGCTTCGCCTGTATAAGAGATGAAGATGGTGGGTATGCAGAGTGTGTCGTCGATGATGAAGACGGGGCTGGTGGGATCCCATGCGGAGTATCCGCGTGCTTCGAACGTGTTGCGGATGCCGCCCGAGGGGAAGCTGGAGGCGTCGGGCTCCTGTTGTACGAGCAGTTTTCCTGAGAACTCTTCGATCATACCGCCCTGGCCGTCAAACTCCACGAAGGCATCGTGTTTCTCGGCCGTCCCTTCGGTGAGGGGCTGGAACCAGTGTGTGTAGTGGGTGACGCCGTTCTCCTCGGCCCATTGTCTCATGCCTTTTGCCACGGCGTCGGCGATGGAACGGTCGAGGCGGGTGCCGTTGTCGATGACATCGATGAGCTTGTCGTAGACATCGCGTGGCAGGTACTTAAACATTTTCTGCCGGTTGAACACGTATTTGCCGAAAAACTCTGAAGGACGTTCTGCCGGTGTCGGTACATCGAGTGGCTTTTTCTTGTAGGCCTCAGCCACGGCCTCAAATCTCAGGTTACCCATTGTTGTTTGTGCTGTTGTTTCGTTATCAACTGCAAAGTTACGGCGAATTATCGAGATGGCGAAGGAAACGGGGAAAAAGTTTCAAGAAAATCGTCTGAAGTTACAGATTGTAAGTTTCCTCCCGTTTCATGGGTTGCCTGTAGGATGCGTGTGCAAGGGTAGTACGCCATCACATAGTATGTGTTTCGCACTTTCATGAGTTGGCTGTAGGGCTTGTGCGTAAAGAAAAAGGACGTCTCGTCATGAGGCGTCCTTTGCCGTGGTGTCGGAGAGTCAGAATTTGTATTCTATTTTCTGCTTCTCATCTGTTGGGGTGGGATACTGCTTGTCAAGTATCTCATTGAGCTTATCTTTCTTTGCGGCCTTGATGAGTTTCTCGATGAAGGAGTTTTCCTTGATGATGTCTTTCTCGCGGTTGGCCGCATACCATTCAATGATGCGGTAGTAGGCATAGCGGTACATCTCGATGCTGAAGTCGGGCTTCTCTTCTTCCAGTGCGTATTCCGAACATCCTGCGACATAGAGGGAGATATAGAATCCTGATGCTTCTGCCAACTTTTCCTCTGCTTCTCCAAGTCCGATGTGTACCTGGTCGGTGGATATGGACCACTTGGTGATGACGTTTGCGGCTTGGGTCATCTGGGGTGCTGTCATATAGTGGCCGAAGAGGTATTTGCAGCATCTGAGAGCTTCCCTGGTGTATTTATTGCAGTCCTCGACGGTCTCGAAAGTGATGTTTTCGTCGGGCATGTCGATATATCCTGCTTCCACTTCCTCGGTTAGCTTGTCGATGCGTTCCTGCAGGTCGTCGGCTTTCTTTTGTTCTTCATTGGACTCGTAGTACCGTTTGAGCCAGTTGAGTTCGTCGATGTATTCCTGCGAGCGCTCTCCGTGATAGCTGCGGATGATGTTCAGTGCGCGCAGTTCTGTGGTGATGGCCTGTGGGTGCTTGCCGTTATTGTAGTAGTATTCCGCCACGTGAGAGAGGACGTAGGCCATATCGTTGTCGTTAATTCCCAATCTCTCGAAGGCCGCCAGCGCCAGCAGCCCGTTTTCCAGTGCCTCCTTGTTTTCGCCGTTGGCCGACTGGAATACGGAGAGGTTGTCGTGCAGCACGGCATACGACCGGTCTTCCTTACTGATATGGTTGCCGTAGAGTTCGATAGCTCTCTTTACCGTGTCTATGGCTTTGGCCAGTCGCCGTGCTTTGTAGTAGCATTTAGACTGGAGTACCAAGGTGTTGATGTATGAGGAGTCAGCCTCTCCGCGTGTAGCCTTGATGATTTCCAATGTCTGGTCGAGAGTGCTGGATGCTTTCACATATTCTTCATTGTTGTATAACTCTATGAAAACGCTGTCCAGGTCGGCGAGTTGTTTTTCTGTCTGAAGACTCGATGCTGGTTCTTGTGCGAAGGCAATGGCTCCGCAGGCCAAGAGCGTGAGTAGTGAGATAATCTTTTTCATGTTTTAGAATTGTGATGTCTGGTTTGCGATTTTGGTCCATTAGTGTCCCAATATTAACAGGACACTAATGATGCTCAACTATCAATCTCTTTAAATCAGGGAAGTGTTCCGCAGCATCGTTAACCTTGTAGCTTCCTAATTTGCATAATGCTTAGGGTAAACGGAACATGGTTTCCCTGGCCTGGCAAGGCGTAGGGAAACCATGTGATAAGGATGTCTTCTTATTTGGTGAAGAACTTATAGATGCAGACGTGGTGGTAGTTCTGTCCTGGCTCGAGCACGGTGGTGGGGAAGGCAGGCTGGTTGGGACTGTCGGGGAAGTGCTGGGTCTCGAGGGCCAGTGACGCACGGTGGTTGTAGGGCTTGCCCTGCTTTCCGGTCTTGGTGCCGTCGAAGAAGTTTCCTCCATAGAACTGGATGCCAGGCTCGGTGGTGTAGACCTCGATGCCGCGTCCGCTCTGAGGCTCGTAGACCACTGCTGCGAGTTCGGGCTCGGCGGTCTGTCCCTTGTCGAGAACCCAGTTGTGATCGTATCCGCGGCAGTTGCGGAACTGTTCGAATTCTTCCTGGGTGTAGTCGTCCTTGATGCGTGCACCAATCTCTATGGGCTCGCGGAAGTCCATCGGTGTGCCTTCTACGTCGGCCAGCTCACCAGTGGGGATGAGGGTGGAGTCGACGGGGGTATACTTCGAGGCAAGGATCTGCAGCTCATGGTCGTTGATGGTTCCCTCGCCAGCTCCGTGCAGGTTGAAGAAGGAGTGGTGGGTGAGGTTGAGGACGGTCTTCTTGTCGGTGACCTTGGCGTCGTGGGTGACGACGAACTCGTTGTCATCGTTCAGCTCGTAGGTCATGGTGACTTCGAGGGTGCCGGGGTAGCCCATCTCGCCGTCTGCTGAGGTGTACTTCAGCACGAGCTTCTCGTCGCCCTGCTGCTCGGCATCCCATACCACCATGTCGAAGCCTTTTGTGCCTCCGTGGAGTGAGTTGGGACCGTCGTTGACGGGTACTTGGTATTCCACGCCGTCGAGGGTGAACTTACCATCCTTGATGCGGTTGCCGTAGCGTCCGATGGTGGCGCCGAGGAAGCGCTCGCCGTCGTAGTTGACGTACTGGTCGAGGGTCTCGTGTCCGAGGACGATGTCGGCAAAGTTGCCTTCGCGGTCGGGTGCGAAGAGTTCGACGACACGTCCGCCGAAGTTGGTGACGGTCATCTCCAGTCCGTTGGCATTCTTCAATGTGTAGAGGTCGACGTTCTTGCCGTCGACAACTTGCTGGAAGTCAGCGCGCTTCACTTGCGAGAGTCCTTCCTGCTTGGCGTCCTTGGTGGTACATCCGGCCAGCAATCCTGCTGCCATGACCATTAAAAACAGTTTCTTCATTTTGTTTTGGTTTGTTTAAATGTATGTAATAATGTGATAGTTTTCAGTCCTTACATTCAGCAAAAGTACATATATTTCCTGTTACAGCCTGCATTTCCCTTGATGATTTATGTTTTTATAACAAAACGGTATCAGAAGCATTCGAAGGCTTTGATGATGGCATCGGCGCGGCTGTCGGTGATGCGCAGGCGGAGCATCGTGGCTTCGACAGGACTGCTCAGACGGATGATGCGCTTGTGGCCGATGGTCGTCATGGCTTCGTCGGCAGGGATGGCCTTCCACTGTCCGTTGGCATTCTGATATTCTATGGTGAAGGCTTTCACGCGCTGGCCGCGGCTGATGTCCTCGGCAAGGATGACGCCCTTCCACTCTCCTTCAGGCACGGCAGCATAGTAGTAGCCGCCTTCTTGGCGGAAGGGGTGGTGCGTACCATCGAAGGTGGCAGTGAGCAGTGCTTTGTAGCCTTGCAGGCTCGTGATGTCCTGTCGGCTGATGAGGCCGTCGCGGTTGACGGGCACGTTGAGCAGGAAGGTGGCGTTGCGGCCTACGCTCTTGCAGTAGAGGTCGAAGAGTTGCTCAGGTGTCTTCACCTTTCCGTCTTCGCTCTTGTGGTAGAACCATCCGGGACGGATGCTGACGTCACATTCGGCGGCAATCCATTTGTTGCCATCGGCATGACCGGTGAAGAGCTCGTCGGCATTGGGGTAGCCGGGGTATACCTCGTCGCGGCGGAGGAAAGCCCAGTTGGTCTCTCCGGCGAAGCCGTTCTCGTTGCCCACCCATCGGCATCCGGGGCCGCCATCAGAGAAGATGATGGTCTGTGGGTTGTGCTGCCACACGATGTCGTGGATGCGTGGGAAGTCGTAATAGGTTCGGCGGTCGATGTTCCGCTTTTCTCGCGCTCCGCCATAGTAGCCGTCGCCACCGTTGGCACCGTCGAGCCATACTTCGAAGAGCGGTCCGTAGGTGTCGAGCAGTTCGTTGAGCTGGGCGTGGTAGTAGTCGACATAGTCCTGTGTGCCGTAGGAAGCCTGGTGGCGGTCCCACGGGGAGAGGTACAGGCCGAACTTCAGTCCGTATTTCCTGCAGGCGGCGGCCAGCTCTCCGACGATGTCGCCGCGTCCGTTCTTATAGGGTGACTTGGTGATGTTATAGTCGGTCAACTTCGTGGGCCACAGGCAGAAGCCGTCGTGGTGCTTGGCGGTGAGGATGATGCCTTTCATGCCGGCTTCACTCAGCACGCGTGCCCACTGGTCGCAGTCGAGCCGTCGTGGGTTGAAGATCCTGGGGTTGGCATCGCCGTATCCCCATTCCATGTCGTTGAAGGTGTTCGTGGTGAAGTGGATGAAGGCGTAGGTCTCCATGTCCATGTGGTCTATCTGGGCTTGGGAGGGCAGGGGCAGGATGGCATCGAAGGTGTCGACGTTGAAGCCGGAGACGACAATCTTCGGTTCCTGGCCGCGGGCATCCTCGGCCTTCCAGCGGATGGTGATGCGGCGCTGCTCTCCGGGCAGGAGGTGGAAGTAGTTGTCGGAATATTCCACGGGGAGTACCTGCTCGTTGTCGGTGGCCCCGACGAGGTTCAGGCGTACCATAAAGGCCGGGATGGTGTCGGTGTTGGTGACGATGAACTCATCAGGCGTACCGTCGTTGGCTGCCAAGAGGGAGACGCGAGCCTGGGGGAGTGAGCGGAGGTCTTGCTGGGTGGCGGTGGTGGAGAGAAGGTACGAATTGTCAGCGGGAAGACCCTTTGCTGCCGAACAGCAGGATGCCTGTCCACAGGATGCCTGTCCGCAGGAAACCTGTCCGCAGGAATCCTTACCGCAGGAATCCTTACCGCAGGCGGCGGAGTCACGGGAGACGGTGAGCCGCAGGAGGTAGGAGCCTTGATGGGAGGCAGGCACCTCGATGGGGAAGCAGTCGATGGTGGTGTCGTCGGTGGACCGGATCTGCCGGGAATGGCTCCACAGTTCCTTACCTTCTTTGTTGTAGATGTGTGCAGCAACCGTAACGTGTTGTTCTCCGGCAGCTATGTTGACGAGTTCTGCGTGGCCGGTGAGGGCATTATACTGTGCGTGGAGGGGTTCGCAGGCTTTCTTCACACCGAAGAAGGCAGCGGTGGGGTTGAAGTAGTAGTCGTAGGTCTGCCATACCATCGATGGCCAGCAGGAATGGCTCATCCAGATAATCAGTCCCTGCCGGTTGCCCTGACAGCTGTTGGCAGCCTCGTACATGGCCCGGTAGCCGTCGTAGTTCTGCCATTGTGCCAGTGACGTGAAGTCGTCGGCGTTGGCAGGTTTGCCGAAGCGCTGCTCGATGATTTTATTGAACGAGGCACCGGCCTGTGCTCCCTGCTGGGTGAAGTCGTGGCGTCCCCAGTATTCGCCTTGCGGCCATAGATGGTCGGGAGATAGCATGCGGCGCAGGCTCTCGATGGTCGGGATGTTGGGCATGCCGCGCTCGGTATGGAGTTTGCCGGTCTGCTTCTGGAAATATTCCACGATGGGACGTGCCTGATAAGGTCCGTGTCCGCTGACGCCGTCGTCGGCAGAGGAGGGGATGTAGAGCAGGGGTGCTGACAGCTTGCTGACGAGATTGCCGAGCTGCTTGTTGAGGGAGGCGGGAGGATAGCCCTCGTTGCGTCCGCAGTAGAGGGCGATGGACGGATGGCGGCGTATCAGCCGTACGAAGTCGTTGGCATTGGCCATGAACATCGCCTCGTTATCGGGATTGGGCCCGTCGACGGGATTGGCCAGCCAGAAGTCCTGCCATACCATGATGCCGTGGCGGTCGCAGGCCTCGAAGAACTCCTCGTCGCCGGTCTGTCCCACCCAGTTGCGTATCATGTTGTAGTTCATCTGGCGGTGGTAGCCTACTGCGGTGTCGTACTCGCGTGCCCGATAGTTCAGGTTGTGTTCAGAGAAGCCCCAGTTGCCGCCCATGGGAATGAAACGGCGGCCGTTGATGAATATCTGCAGGCGTGTCATGGCATCGCTGTAGGTGACTTCGCGGATGCCAGCCTGGTAGGAGAGGCTTGCTGCTGTCGATGCACTTGCTGCCGACGGAGAAGCTGGCGTCCATGTGTAGCCGGCTTCATAGAGGTAGGGGTCTCCATAGCCGTTGGGCCACCAGAGGTGCATGGTCTGGTCTTTCAGCTGTGTGAAGGCCTCGGGCGAGAAGGTCACTTCCTGCTCGGCATGTGGCGGCAGGCTGACGGTCTGTTCGAAGTGTATGTCGCCGATGAATCCTTTCAGTGTGCCCTTGACCTCGCGGTCGAGGACGTTCTTGACGAAGACGGACGGTGTCATGGTGGCTTTGCCGTCGCGGAGGGTTGTCGTCACCAGCGGGTCGCTGATGATGATGTCGTCGGTGGCGGTCAGGTAGACATCGTTCCATATTCCGATGTCGCGGCCGCGGACGGTTGTTATCCAGTCCCACCCGATGGTGGCGTGGAAGGTGGGGTTGTCGGCGCCGAGGATGCCGCCGTTGAAGTCGGTGGTGACATCGTTCTTTGTCTTCACGCCGCCAGGGTTGTCGCAGGGGTGTATGACGACGCGCAGTTGGTTGTCGCCCTTGCCGACGAGTGTGGTGATGTCGAACTGTCCGCGCATGAACGCTCCGTCGATGTGTCCGGCCTGTTTGTCGTTGACGAAGATGTCGGCTTTCCAGTTAATGCCGTCGAAGTTCAGCAGCAGTCGCTTACCCGTCATCTCAGCAGGCACTTGGAAGGTGCGGCTGTAGGTGAAGGTGCGGTTGAAGAACGACTCGGATATCATGGAGATGTTATCGTCGTAGTTGGGGTCGGGGAGTGCGCCGGCATTGACATACGACATCAGCACCGTGGCGGGGACAGTGGCTGTAATGGGCTCAGCGTCAGCGGTAGCGTTCTCGCCGGGCACGAGCGTCCAGTCGCCACCGTTGAGGAAGTATTTCCTTCCCTGCCATCCCACCTCGGGTTGTGCTACGGCTTTCAGTCCGTCTGTGCCGAAAACCTGTATCTCGGCCAGTGCCCCGGCCGTATTGACGCGGACGTAGCGTGCCTTTCTGGTGAATTCTCCAGGTTGGCCTTTCCTCCAATGAATAGCATCGTCGGAATAAGATATTGCGTACGGCTCTTCGCCCTTTGCCCATAGCAGATTCACGATCTTGATGGTTGCCGTGGTTCCTAAGTCCACATATACCCATGGGTCTGTATCGCCGGCCTCTGGCAGCCAGTAGCTGGCGGCATGCTGTGAGGGGAGCACCTGTCTGACGGGCTTCCCGTCCTTGCGCAGCTCAAGCTCGGTGATGGCCCAGTAGGCGGCATTGGCCTGTTGCATGTGCAGGCGCAGCTGGTCGAAAGGCTTTTTGGCCTTCAGCGGTATGCGCACGTCGAAGTGGCGTGTCGGCAGGTCGCTGCCTACCTGCTTGTCGGGGTCGGTCTGGAGCGTCTGCCAGGTGGGGTCGCCGAGTAGTGTGTCGCCCTTGGCTACTGCGCCGCGCAATGCCTTGAGTTCCTTCCCGGCGTAGCCGATGTCGAAGGACAGCTTGTAAGGCGCCGGTGTCTCCTCGCTGTAGGCAATCAGTCCGTGGACGACGGCTTCGTCGGCCTCTACGGCCATCTGCTCCCACTGCCACCTCAGCCAGGTGTCGGCACCCATCGCCACGGAACGTGTCCAGTCGTTGCCGTCGAGCGTGCTCTCTCGTTCACGCTTCGACAGCAGCCCTGCCGGCGTATATACGTGAAGTCGGGCACCATGGTCGAAGTCAGCAACGCCATCGGTGAGCAGTTGCGCCGTCAGGTTGTTGTCGACCGACGACGACTGATAGACAGCCCTGTGCAGGGCGATGTTGCGGTATTCCTTGTCCGTACGGAGAGCCGGACCTGTGTATTCACTCTGTCGGCCCGGGTAGATGCCGATGCCGCGTGTCAGTTCCTGAGCCGATACCGACATGCTGAATGCGAGAACGGCCCATAGCAGGTTTAAAGTGTTTTTCCTCATAATTCTTTTAACTTTCTGTTTGCAAAGATACATAAAAATATGTATAGGTGCAAAGAAAATTTGACAAATCTTTTGCAGAAACGAAAGATATTTGTAACTTTGCGATTGCAAACCTTTGTTGAGAGAATTATGAAGATTTTCACCAGTGCACAGTTACGCGAACTTGACCGTTACACCACGGAGCATGAGCGCAGTACGAGTCTCGACCTGATGGAACGGTCGGCACGCGCTGTGGCCAGTGTCATCACCTCCATCTGGAATCCGCAGACACCCGTCGTGGTGTTTGCCGGACCCGGCAACAACGGCGGCGACGCATTAGCCGTAGCACGGCTATTGTGCGAGCAGAGCTACGCGGTCAAAGTCTATCTCTTCAATATTCACAACAAACTCTCCGACGACTGCGCAGCCAACCGGCGTCGGCTGCAGGAGGGCAAATATGCCTCGGCACTCATCGAGGTCACCATGAACTTCGACCCGCCCCAGCTCACCCCCGACACCCTCATCGTCGACGGACTCTTCGGCACCGGACTGAACAAGCCACTCTCTGGCGGCTTCGCCTCGCTCGTGAAATACATCAACCAGTCGCCGGCACGCGTGGTGAGCATCGACATCCCGTCAGGACTCATGGCCGAGGACAACACCTACAACATACGGGCAAACATCGTCCGGGCACACCTGACGCTGACCCTTCAGCAAAAGAAGCTGTGCATGCTGCTGGCCGACAACCAGCCCTACCTCGGACAAGTACGCGTACTCGACATCAAGCTCTCCGACGAATACATCCGCAAGACCGACACCCAATACAGGATTGTCGAAGGAGAAGAACTCAAACCCATGCTCCGGCGCCGCAACGAGTTCGCACACAAAGGCGACATGGGACACGCCTTCATCGTCGCAGGAAGCTACGGCATGGCAGGAGCAGCCATCCTCAGCGCCAAGGCATGCCTCAGGGCTGGCGTGGGAAAGGTCACCGTGCATACACCCAGAAAGAACAACGACGTACTGCAAGTGGCAGCACCCGAAGCCGTACTCCACTTAGACCGCGAAGACCAGTTCTTCACCGAGCCCGAGGGCACCGAAGACTACGAAGCCATGGCCATCGGCCCCGGACTGGGAAGAGCCGAGAGCACCGCCATTGCCATGATCACCCAGCTGCGCCGCGCCACCTGCCCCTGCGTGGTCGATGCCGATGCCCTGAACATGCTCAGCAACCATCGCGCATGGATGCAGCAGCTCCCCAAGGAAATCATCATGACACCCCATGCCGCCGAGTTCGACAGGATGCTCGGCAGCACCAGCAACGGCAGCTACGACCGACTGAGCAAAGCCCGCGACATGGCCGAGCGCATCAGCGCCTACATCATCCTCAAAGGACGCTACAGTGCCCTCTGCATGCCCGACGGTCACGTGTTCTTCAACCCCACCGGCAACGCAGGCATGGCAACAGCCGGCAGCGGCGACGTGCTCACAGGAATACTCGTCGGACTCCTTGCCCGAGGCTATCAGCAGCGCGAGGCCGCACTCCTCGGCATGTACCTCCACGGGCTCGCCGGCGACATGGCCGCCAACGACCTCGGACAGGAAAGCCTCATCGCCAGCGACATCATACGCTACCTGCCGCGAGCCATCAGAAAACTCCAGGAATAACACCCGCCATACACTGCTCGAACGAAGGCAAAGCCGAAAAGCGAAACAAATTTAGTAAAGTATAAAAAAACATAAAGGGAAACACAAATCCTTGCACATGTCTCACTTTATCATTAACTTTGTCGACCGAAAACAACGTTTAATCCATTAAGCAGAAAACTATGAAAGCAATCAAATATCTCATCGTTGGACTGCTGACGACAGCCGTCAGTGCTCCAGTCATGGCGCAAGCAGAAGACCACTCAGCCGTCATCGACCAAATCACCAAAGTAATCAAGAGTCAAGGCCCAGACGTAGCGGCCGAAGTGAAAAACGTAGTCAAAGCCAACAAGAAGAATGCCGACGTGCTCACAGCCATCGGCAGAGCATACCTGCAGACGAAAGACCTCGTCAACGCCAAGAAGTATGCCGAGATGGCCATCGCCCGCAACAAGAACTACGGACCCGCCTACGTCGTGCTCGGCGACATCGAAGTACTCAACGACAACGCCGGCGACGCCTCGTCGTGGTTCCAGAATGCCATCCACTTCGATCCCACCAACCCCGAAGGATACGTGCGCTATGCCGAAACAAACCAGAAGGCAAGCATCACCAATGCCATCAACACACTTGAGGACCTCCGCAAACAGGTGCCCACCTATCCCGTCGATGCCATGATCGGCGACCTCTACCAGACAGCCGGAAACCTCGACAAGGCCATCGAAGCATACAGCAAGATCGGAAGAGACAAGCTCGAAGCCTCACAGCTCGTCAACCTCGCCATGGACTACTACCTCAAAGGCGACTTCAACAAGAGCCTTGACTTCTCAACCTTCGGCAACCAGAAGTTCCAGCGCAACGCCGCTCTCAACCGCATCTCCTTCTGGGACTACACCAACCTCAAGGACTACGACAACGCCATCAAATACGCCGAGCGGCTCTACAACGCCTCCGACAGCGCAAAGATCACCTCGAAAGACCATCTGCACTACGGATACGCATTCCTGGGCAAAGAAGACATGGCCAATGCCATCCAGATGTTCCAGAAGGCCATCGACGAAGGTGAAGAGTATCCCGACGACCGTCTCGACGCCATGAAGAACATGGCCACCGCCTACCAGAAAAATGGTGACATCGAGAACGCCGTCGCCGTGTACGACAAATACCTCAAGAGCAAACCCGAAATCACCGCCGCCGACATGGGCTCCCTCGCCACCATGTGGCAGAACCACGCCAAGACCCTTGAAGGCGACGCCAAAAAAGAGGCCCAGCTCAAAGCCGATGCCGTTTGGGGCGAAATCGCGGAGAAATTCCCCAGCGTAGCCCACGTAGCCTATAACAACCGGGCACGCATCGCCGTCAGCCTCGACCCCGAGTCGACAGAAGGACTCGCAAAACCATACTACGAGAAAGTCGTAGAGCTGCTCGCCAATAAGCCCGACCGTGCAGCCAACGAGAACAAATACCTCGTTGACGCCTACCACTACCTCGGTGCCTACTACACCATCATTGCCAACGACAAAGCGCAGGGCGACCTCTACTGGAACAAGATCCTCGAGATCAATCCCGACCACAAGCAGGCACAGATCGCACTCGGACTCATCCAGCCCGAATAATCCAGCCTCCTTATATCCAAGACAATGTGTCAGAACACATGGGCAATCCATTTGTTCTGACACATTTTTTTTTATTGCTGTCCGGTAAAAATGGCCTGAAGGGCCAGAAATATCTCAGCCCAGGGCAACGCCCTGGGAAAAAAGGGAAATTGCAAGATGCGCCCCA
>CAMNII010000020.1 GCA_946540435.1 uncultured Prevotella sp. | reverse complement strand
CAAGGACCCCCACCATGTCAAGGTGATACTCTAACCAACTGAGCTATGCCGACTTCTGCTGTGCGCCTGACAGGACTCGAACCTGCACGTCGTGAGACACTAGATCCTAAGTCTAGCGCGTCTACCAATTCCGCCACAGGCGCTTGTTCTTGTCGATGAGATGCACTAACGTGGGTGCAAAGTTACAATGTTTTTGTGAACTGTGCAAATTATTAGCCTGTTTTTTTTCTTTTGCCGTAGTTTTTCCATCTCTTTATCGGCATCATGGGAGTCCGGCAAAGTAAACTTTTCATTGTTTTTATGCAATAAAACACGCATGACAGCGTTATATCATCGTGTTGAATCGCAAATATATCATACTGACCATGGTGTTTGCGTATGGGTTCTTATCGGCTCATGCGCAATACGACGTGTCGTTCAGCCACTACTACGACATGGAGCCGTCGTTCAATCCGGCGGCAGTAGGCAAGGAATCGAAGCTGAATGTCGACTTGGCTTATGCCATAGACCTGGCGGGCTTCGAACACAACCCGCAGACGATGTATGCCGCCGCCGACATGCCGTTCTACGCCATGAAGATGTATCATGGCGTAGGTATTCAGTTTATGAACGACCGTATCGGTGTATTCACCCACCAGCGCCTGGCGGCTCAATATTCTGCAAAGATAAAGCTGTTCAAAGGACAGCTCGGCATCGGCCTGCAGGCCGGACTGCTGAGTGAGTCGCTCGACGGCTCGAAACTCGACCTCGAGGACACCAACGACCCAGCCTTCTCATCTTCACAGGTCGACGGGCAGGGCCTCGACGCCAGTGTCGGCTTGTATTACAAGCGCGGCCCGTGGTATGTGGGACTGTCGGCACAGCATATCAATGCGCCCCTCGTGGAACTGGGTGAGACCAACGAGCTGAAGGTAGACCCGACATATTATTTGACAGGCGGATACAATATTAAGCTCCGAAACCCGTTATTATCCATAAAGTCATCATTTCTCGTCAGAAGTGACGGCGTGGGCTATCGCGGCGACGTGACGGGCCGGCTGGAGTACAACTACGATAAGAAAATGATGTATGCGGGTCTGAGCTATAGCCCCACGAACTCCGTCACACTGCTGATAGGCGGCATCGTGCAGGGCATTATGCTCGGCTACAGTTATGAATACTACACGTCGGCCATCAACCCCGGCAACGGTTCACACGAACTCTATCTGGGCTACCAGATGGACATCAACCTGTTCAAGAAAGGACGCAACCGCCATCAGAGCGTCAGGATACTGTAACGACGGCAGCCGACCCCGCACCGTGATAGCGCATGCAGAAGATGCAGAAAGAGATACATTAATAATATATAGGAATATGACTATGATGAAATTTATAAATAGAAAAAGGAAGCAGGCTCCCCTCTTCTTGAGAGGAGCCGGAGGTGTTTTTCTCCTCCTTCTACTCTTATTGACTGCCTGTATGGGCTCGAAGACGGCATCGTCGACAGGCCGCGGAGGCGAAGTCATCGGAGTGGGCGGCCGGGCATTCTCCGAGCCGGCACCGTTCGGCATGACACGCATCGGCCGTGGTTATCTGCACATGGGTATCGACACGCAAGACACGCTATGGGGTAAGCAGACTCCCGTCCGCGACATCTCCGTCGACGGTTTCTGGATGGACGAGACAGAAGTCACCAACTCCAAGTACAAACAGTTCGTCATGTGGGTACGCGACAGCATCCTCCGCACCCGTCTGGCCGACCCGAACTATGGTGGCGACGAGAGCTACATGATTACCGAAGACAAGAACGGCGATCCCGTGACGCCCCACCTCGACTGGAAGAAGCAGCTGCCGCGCAAGCCTAATGAGGAAGAGCAGCGCGCCATTGAGAGCCTGTACATCGTCAACCCCGTCACCGGCGAGAAGATGCTCGACGCCAGTCAGCTGAACTACCGCTATGAAGTCTACGACTACACCATGGCCGCTCAGCGCCGTTTCCGCCTGAACGCACAGGAGCGCGACCTGAACACCGACCATGCCGTCAACGACAACGAGGTGGTGATGATTTCCAAAGACACCGCCTATATCGATGACGAGGGACGCATCGTACGCGAGACCATCAACCGTCCGCTGTCAGGTCCGTGGGACTTCCTCAACACCTATATCGTCAACGTCTATCCCGACACCACCTGCTGGGTGAACGACTTCCAGAATGCAGACAACGAGGTATACCTGCGCAACTACTTCTCCAATCCCGCCTACAACGACTATCCCGTCGTCGGCGTGACATGGGAGCAGGCCAATGCCTTCTGCGCCTGGCGCACCGACTACCTGCTGAAAGGACTCGGTGCCGAGGCCCGCTATATCCAGCGCTACCGTCTGCCGACCGAGGCCGAGTGGGAATATGCCGCCCGTGGCAAGGAAGGCACGGAGTTCCCATGGGAGAATGTCGACGTGAAGAGTGGCGACGGATGTTTCTTTGCCAACTTCAAGCCTGACCGCGGCAACTACACCAAGGATGGCAACCTCATCACCTCGAAGGTAGGCATCTACAGTGCCAACTCCAACGGACTTTACGACATGGCCGGCAACGTAGCCGAATGGACTTCGACACTCTATACCGAGGCCGGCGTAGAGGCCATGCACGACTTCAACCCGCAGCTGGAATACAAGGCCGCCAAGGAAGACCCCTATAAACTGAAGAAGAAGAGTGTGCGCGGCGGCTCATGGAAAGACCCTGAGTCGTATATCCGCTCCGCATGGCGCACCTGGGAATATCAGAACCAACCGCGCTCCTATATCGGGTTCCGCTGCGTGCGTTCCCTGGCAAACACCACCAGTACTAAACAAAAGAAAGGAAAGAAATAATGACACAGTATAGCAAATTCAACGTCATCTACCGTCTGCAGAAGTGGCTCGACAGCGTACCCGGACAGACGTTCATGAACTACGCATACAGCTGGGGCGCATCCATCGTCATCCTCGGTGCACTCTTCAAGCTCACCCACCTGCCGGGAGCCAACTTCTGGCTGTTCCTCGGCATGGGAACGGAAGTACTGGTGTTCTTCATCTCAGGTTTCGACCGGCCCTTCGACAAGACTGACGAAGGCTATAACCTGCCCATCCATGTCAACGGCGAGGAAGACGAAGAGAGTGAAGAGACTGCCGACACACAAGCCGCTGCCGTGGCAGGCGGAGGCATCGGCGGTGGCACGATCATCATCGGTGGTGGCAGCGGGGCTGGCTCAGGCGTTGCCGCCATTGGCGACCATGCGGGCGTCGTAGCCAACGGCGAAGGAACCGTTGTTGCCGGCGGTGGCGTCATCGGCGGTGTCGTCGGCGGTGCTGTGCCGACCATCAACGACGAGATGGAAGATGCCCAGAACAACTATGTCGAGCAACTCAAGAAACTCACCGAGACATTGGCTGCCGTGGCCGAGCAGAGCGAGCGCCTGACACGCGACTCCGAAGAAATGGAGAACCTCAACCGCACGCTCACCGGCATCTCCCGCGTCTATGAGATGCAGCTCAAGGGTGCCAGCCAGCAGATTGGCACCATCGACCAGATTAACGAGCAGAGCCGCCGTATGGCCGAGCAGATTGCCGAGCTCAACAAGATCTACACCCGCATGATTGAAGCCATGACGGTAAACATGCGCAATGCAGCCCCACAAGTATAGCCTATAGAGACTATAAACTATAGAGGCTTTAGAAGCTATAGAAGCAACCCAAAAGAAAACAACAACCACAATGGCAATAAAGAAAAGACCCGTATCCCCTCGCCAGAAGATGATCAACCTCATGTATGTGGTGCTCATGGCGATGTTGGCGCTGAACGTCTCGACAGAGGTTCTCAACGGCTTCTCCGTCGTTGAGGAGAGCCTGAACCGCACGACCGCCAACTCTACGAAGGAGAACGGAGCCATATACGACAACTTCGCCGAGCAGATGAAGAAGAACCCGGAGAAGGTGAAGGCCTGGTACGACAAGGCACAGCAGGTGCAGCAGATGAGCGACTCGCTCTATAACTTCGCACAGCACCTGAAAGAAGCTATCGTGCGCGAGGCCGACGGCAAGGACGGCGACGTGCATAACATCCGTGGCAAGGAAGACCTCGAAGCTGCCTCGCAGGTGATGCTCTCACCCTCGAAGGGACAGGGCAAAAAGCTCTACGACGCCATCAACAACTACCGCGAGCAGCTGCTCACGATGGTCAGCGACCCGCAGCAGCAGAAGATCATCCGCGACAACCTCACCACGGAACTTCCTCCCAATGCCCATGCACTGGGTAAGAACTGGCAGGAATACATGTTCGAGTCGATGCCCGTGGCTGCCGCCGTGACGCTGCTCTCGAAGCTGCAGAGCGACGTGCGCTACGCCGAGGGAGAGGTGCTCCATAAACTCGTCTCTAACATCGACGTGAAGGATATCCGCGTCAACAAGCTCGAAGCCTTCGTCATCCCCGAGTCGCGCACCGTCATCAGTGGCGACCGCTTCTCGGCACAGATCGTCATGGCAGCCGTCGACACCACCCTCCAACCGGAAATCTACGTAGGCGGACAGAAGCTCACCAGCAGTGACTACAGCTTCACAGCCGGCGGAGTCGGCGAGCACTCTTTCGGCGGCTATATCACGATGATCGACGGCAGCGGCGAAGAGATACGCCGTGAATTCACCCAGAAATATAATGTCGTAGCACCCTCGGCCACCGTGTCGGCCGACCTGATGAACGTGCTCTATGCCGGATACGACAACCCGATGTCCATCAGCATACCGGGAGTACCCCTGAACGCTGTCTCCGCCTCGATGAGCGGAGGCCAGTTCAAGTCGCTCGGAATGGGTAAGTTCATCGCCAAACCCGAAAAGGTTGGCGAAGACGTCACCATCACCGTCTCGGCAACAGAAGGCGGACGGGCACGACAGATGGGCACCTTCAAGTTTAAGGTGCGCAAGCTGCCCGATCCGACACCCTACGTCGTCATCGGCACCGACCGCTACAAGGGCGGCGGCCTGCCCAAAGCCTCCATCCTCTCCATGGAGACCCTCAACGCAGCCATCGACGACGGACTGCTCGACATCCCGTTCCGCGTCAACAGCTTCGAGGTCGTGTTCTTCGACGGTATGGGCAATGCCATCCCCATGGCTTCCGACGGCAGCAAGTTCTCTGCTCGCCAGAAGACGGAGTTCCGCCGCCTGTCACGCAACCGCCGCTTCTATATCCGCGGCGTACAGGCTGTCGGCCCCGACGGCATCAACCGCACGTTGCCCAGCGTCATGGAGGTCATCGTGAAATGACCTATTCAGACACATTATTAATCTATAATACGAGAGCGATTATGTTTAGAATGATGATGAAACAACTATTCAATAGAAGAGGAGCATTGATATTCCTCCTCACCGCCCTACCCCTCTGCCTCTGTGCACAGCCGCAGACCCGCCGTATGCAGCAGCAACAGGCACAGCAGGCCGAGCAGAAGGACCAGGACAAGAAGGCTGCCAATGGCGAGGCCATGACGACACGCGCACAGTCCATGTTCCCCACACAGGCACGAATGAACGAGGACGCCGACTGGCGTCGCGATATCTACCGTGAAATCAACCTCATGGACGACGCCAATGCCGGACTGTACTACCCGAAGGTGGCTATGGGCTCGCAGATGAACCTCTTCACCTATATGTTCAAGCTCATCCTGCGCGGACAGCTGAAAGCCTACGAATACCGCACCGACGGCAACGAGGTGTTCACCGACTCGGCACGCATCAAACCGCTGCAGTTCCTCGACGACCAAGGCATCTTCTACACCCGTACCGAACGTGGCATGCGCATCGACGACAGTGACATACCCTCAGAGGAAGTGAAGGTTTACTATGTCAAGGAAAGCACCTACTACGACCAGAAGACCGCCACCTTCCATACCAAGGTTCGCGCACTATGTCCCATCCGTGTCCTCGGCGACTATGCCGATGCCGAGAAGCGCCCCCTCTTCTGGGTGGAATACGACGACCTGGCACCCTTCCTGGCCAAGCAGACCATGATGACGAGCAACCTCAACAATGCCGCCACGATGAGTGTCGACGACTTCTTCACCAAGAACCTCTACAAAGGCACCATCTACAAGACCAACAACATGCAGGGTCTCGTGCTCGGACAGTCGGCAGCAGGCACCGACATGGCCTTCTCCTTCTCCGACGACGACGGTACCGACGACTTTGGCGACCCCGTGAACACCACCGACTCGGTGAAAATCAAGGAGCAGCAGAAGATAGAGGAACAAATCAAGACCTTTGAGAAGAATATGTGGGGCGACCAGGCCCGCAAGGACTCCCTCGACAGCATCGCCAAGCTCGATGTCAAAGACAAGAAAACACTGAAAAAGCAGAAACGCGCCAAGGAGTCACGCTCATCGGCAAAGGCATCAAAGAGCAAGCCGGCCAAGAGCAAGCCGGCATCATCAGGCAGCGGCCGCATGTCGGTACGCCGCGAACGGCACTGATAATCTGGACACTATAACAAAAAATAATCAGGAGAAAAGCAGAAAGACATGAACAAAAGCAACCATAGCGCCATTCATATGGAAGGCAGGAGGCTGAAAGGTCTTTTTGCCTTTCTCCTTTTCTGCACCATAGCCGTCACACCAGCACGGGCACAACTGCAGGTAGCCCTCCGGACCGGCCTGAACATGAGCGACACCAAACTACGGAACCTCCCTCAGACCACCGTCGGCGATCTGTTCTCCCTGAACGGCCAGGACGGCTATTTCATCGGACCGGTGCTCCACATTCCCCTTCCCGTGACCAGCCTCGGCATCGAGGTAGGCGCACTATATGATGTGCGACGCACAGAAATCAACACGAAGGACATCTCACTGAAGAGCATCGTCATCCCCGCCAACGCACGCCTTGACATCAAACTGCTCAGCTTCCTGGGCGCCTACCTGTCGGCAGGTCCGGAGCTGAGCTTCAATATCGGGCATACAGGGTTCACGTGGACTGACAGCCAACAGATCCGCAACACCTTCCGCGTGCAGTCCTCATCATTCGGCTTTAATGCCGGTGCAGGTCTGCGCTTCTCCAATATGGAATGCGGTGCCGTCTACCATATTCCGGTAGGCCGCACCGCAGACCTCATCAGTCTCTCAGAGACCATGAACCAAATTTACGAGGTGCGCAGCGCCACCACCAACACGTGGCAGATCGTGCTCACCTGGTACTTCTAACGCTTGCTGGTGGTGATGTGGAACTCACTCACCTGCGACACCGTCTCCGAACCTTGACGCACAGAGACGAGGATGGTCAGCATGCCATTCTTCAGCCGGCCGTCATCCTTCACCAGTGCCGTATAGCGCAGGCCTTCACCGACAGCGACACGCTCCAGGCGCACGCCCGGCGACACCAGCACATGCTTGTTACCCACCACTTCGACGACGGGCTGCACATCATATAGCGGACGGCTGCTACGGTTGAAAATCTCAAACGTCACACGCCCAATTTCTCCTCGTGAAAGCACGCCGTCGTGGTTCTCGTCAACGAAACGTGCATTGCGGACCTCAACAGCTTGATATCCGTCACTGCCTCCGGCAAAGCGCTCACCCATAGGCTGCTGCACAACGGTGCCATTGCCGCCATCCATGCCATCGAGGTCGTAGAGACGGTCATCACCGCTATTCGTCGCATCGAAGCCACTATAGTCGCCCTGCTGCTGGCGGTGTTCCTTAGCCTGTTTCTGCGCTTTCCGCTGCTGTACCTGTTCGTAGCGGTCGTACACCTCCTGACGGTTCTTCTTGTCCTTGGCTGCACCAATGGCGCCACCGATGGCTGCACCGCCTGCCATGCCGATAATGGTTCCGATATCCGAGCCGCGCGGTCCGTCGGAGATGCCACCGATGGCCGAGCCGAGTATCGAACCAAACTGAGCACCGGCATATGTACCGGCACCCTCATATGTACCGCAGCCGCTCATGATCAGAGCGCCGCATACTGCATAAACGAATACTTTTCTCATTTCTTTCAATGTATTATAGTTTCACGATGCAAAGATACATCCATTTCGTGAAACTGCCAAAGGAAAAACCCTCTTTCGAATGGGGAAACCCCTAAAAACACCCATAAACGAAGACTTCCCGGGGCTGGAATTGTCAGAATTCTACCGCGCTTACTTAAGGTTTTTATACGCTCAAAAATAAAAAAAACATTTCCGCCTTTCTTTTTTTGTCCGTTTTTTCGTAACTTTGCACACGATTTGAAAAGGAGAACTATCACCAATATCTATATAAAATGAGCAATATCAATAAGTTTATATCATCATTCCTCCTGTTTGGCATGGCAACCGTGAGTGCCACTGCCCAGACAGCAGGGAACGGGAATACCGTCAAACGCATTGAGTTCGACCGCGAGAACATCACGGTGAGTTATACAGACGGAACCAAAGAAGAGAACGTCCAGACGACACGTATCGTGAACAACCGGAAAACAGCTGTCAAGGCAATACCTGGCAACGGCAGACAACAGACAGCGTCCCGCACCTGGTATACCCTCGACGGACGCCGTCTGCAGGGTGCTCCTCAGGCCACAGAAAAGGGCGTATTCATTATGAGAGAGGGTAATAAAGTACGTAGAACCGTTAAAAAGTAAAGACTATGAAGAAGATTCTACTCGTATTGCTTATCCTTATCACCTCGTTTGCCACTGCCGATGCAAAAGTCATCAAAATCAAGATGGCAGACGGCTCACTGCGTGTTTATACCAGTTCTGAATTGTCGGCTATCGACTTCAACGACGACGGTACGCTGACCATCACCACCTACGACGGCCAACAACTGGAAGCCTCCGAAGCCGAATTTGACGAGGTGGAGATTGGCGACGAGGCAGCAGTAACCACTGTCTACCCCGACACGCTGCGCTTCACAATACAAGCCGATACGACGCTCATCGACCTGGAGATTGAGCGTCCCATCATGAAGATGAACTACGTCTATCCCAGTCTCGACCCCGACGGCCAACCCATCACGTTGAGCGGTACCATCCTCATTCCCGAGGAGATTTGGACTGGTGTAGCAGTAAGCCAAGGCATCGTGATGATGAACCACTATACGAAGTTCAATCGTGATGAAGCACCCACCATCAGCAACGGTGAGTTGGAGAATATGTTCATGGCCAACCCCCTGAAGCCAAACTATATCATCGTCGAGAGCGACTTCTATGGCTTCGGTGCCACCGTGCGTTTCCCGCAGGCATTCCTCCAGGGATTGAACAATGCCCGTGCCTCGCTCGACGGCCTGCTTGCCGCGCGCCAGCTGCTCACCGAGCAGGGCATTGACTACGGACAGCTCTGCTTCAACGTAGGATACTCCAGCGGTGGGTTCGATGCCTTGGCTGCTCAGAAGCTGCGCGACATGGAATATGCCGACCGCATATCCTTCGACAAGACTTTCTCCGGCGGTGGACCCTCTGACGTGCGCGAAGCCTATCGTCGATATGTGATAAACGACTCAACAGCCTATAACGCCGTACCACTACTCCTCATGGTGTCTACCAACGAAACGCAACATCTGGGAATGGACTATGCCAATGTGTTCCAGCCTTATATCTGCAACCGCATCGACGAACTGATACTGTCGAAGCAGTTCTCCTCGTGGCCGGTATGCGACAGCATCGGACGCGAAAAGAAAATCCACGAGATCCTCTCGCCCGTCTATTGTGACCTGAGTTCTGATGAGAGCATGGCCTTCCAGGATATCCTCGCCGGTTTCAACCTGACCAACGACGACTGGACTCCGGACACCACACAGCGTATCTTCCTGTTCCACTCCCGTGGCGACGACTACGTACCCATTCAGAGTGCCCGCCCGATAGTGTCGTTCCTAAAAGACAAAGGCTTCACGCCCCACATCATCCCGGGAAAGACCAATCTGCAGACCAACTTCGTCCTCACTAAGGAAGGACACCTGAAAGCCACGTTGTACTACTTCATCCAAAGTCTGGCATCCATAGAGTCGTGGCCGCTGATGTATATCGGTGGACAACTGAACCCCCTCTATGCCACCCTCATCAACAAGACCGACGACCCTGTGGCCATCATGCGACAGCTCGATGCGCTGGGCATTGACTGCCGGACCATTCTCAAGAACATCATAGCCAAGATGACCGGTAGCGAAGAAGGTGAAGATACGGAACTGTCGCCTTTCCAGATTATCATGATGCTGAACGAGCAACTGGAAAAGCAAGGTCTCACCATGCAAGACCTGTATGAAATGTCGGATGACAGCGGCATCGATATCATCAAGCTGATTACCGACCTGGCTGCCTACTTCAGCGAGCAGTCCGACGACGACTCCAATGACATTCAGCCTGTCCCTGCCAAAAAGGCCGCCCGCCTTCTGAAAGCCATGGAAGCCAGTGCCACTCCTGCCGACCGCAACGAACAGCTGCTCCGCGACTGGATGGCCCCTGTCTTGTAGGCAACGCCCTCACACACGCTGACTACCTCTGACCAAAGAGGTGCATCCATTTAAGATGTGCCTCCACATCGTATTTGGGTAGAGGAAATCCCTCGTCCATCAGTCGTCCCTCACTTTCGAGAGCCGATAGAAACTCTGGCGTGATGATGTGGCTATGCACATCTATCACGCCCTCGGAATATCTCAGGAAATAACCTTATCCTTTACGTCAATCACACCCGTTTGATTACCCTGCAAGGATTGCCGACGGCAATGGTGTCCGACGGGATATCAGCCACGACGACGGATCCGGCGCCGATGGTGACATTATTGCCGATGGTGACACCAGGAAGGATGGTGACGCTGCCCCCTATCCACACGTTGTTGCCGATGGTGACGGGGCGTGCCCATTCCTTCCGGCTGTTACGCTCCACGGGGTCGGTGCTGTGGCAGGCGGTATAGATACTTACGTTGGGACCGATGAAGCAGTCGTCACCGATGGTGACACGGGCTTCATCGAGGACGGTGAAGTTGAAGTTCGCAAAGAAGCGCTTGCCGACACTGATCTGACTGCCGTAGTCGCAGTGGAAGGGTTGGTTGACGATGATGTTGTCGTCACCGATATGTCCGAGAAGCTGCTTGAGTATTTCCTTCATCTTCACCGTCTCTGAAGGTCGCAGCATATTGAAGTCATGGATCAACTCGCGAGTCTGACCTAACTCGCCGATCAGTTCCGGGTCGACGGCGTCATACACCTCTCCGGCAAGCATCTTTTCTTTCTCTGTCATAGGATTATCATTTCGAAATCAATCATTCTGCATCGAACCCATACCCGTCATGAGACTTGCCCCTGAGAAGCATGAGGCCTTTATCCTCAGCGCTGTCGATGACAGATATGGGTTCGATGTTGTTCAACCCAAATCGGTCATTAGAACGGCACGTTAGCGTTTCCACCTTCATAAATTCTAACGACCGATTAGGGTTCAAGGGCGACGGTTATTCAGCAGCACTGAACTCGTCCTTACCCACTCCACAGGTGGGACATACCCAGTCTTCGGGCAGGTCTTCGAATGCCGTTCCTGCGGGGATGTTGTTGTCGGGATCACCTTCGGCGGGGTTATACTCATACCCGCACACGTCGCATACATACTTTTTCATTGTCGTGTCGTTGTTAATGGGTTAATAAATAGGATTATTGTAATGCGGCAGCAAAGTCGCGTCCGAAAGCAGCGCAGTCGTCGAGAGCCGGCTGGTCGGGCACCCACAGCTTGGCAATACCGTCGCCGATGACATCAAACCCTGCCTGTTGCAGCAGGGCACTGAGCTGTTTCACGGCCTCGCCGCTCCAGCCATAGCTGCCGAAGGCGGCGGCTTTCTTGTTTTTGAACTTCAGCCCCTTCATCATCTCCAGCAAACCGGCGATGGCAAAGGAGTGACCGTTATTGATGGTCGGTGACCCCACGAGGACGGCTTTCGAACGGAACACTTCGGTGAGCACATCGTTCTTGTCGTCACGGGTGATATTCATCACTTTTACCGTCGTGGCAGGTGATGCCTGCCTGATGCCATCGGCAATGGCCTCTGCCATCCTGCGGGTAGACTGCCACATCGTGTCGTAGACAATGGTGACCTGGTCTTCCTGATAGGCGTTGGCCCATGCCTGGTATTTCTCGACGATCTGCATGGGCCGGTCTTTCCAAATGACACCATGGCTCGGACAGATCATGTCGATGGGCACATTCATGGACAGAAGCTGCTGTACCTTCTTGGTGACCATCGGGCTGTAGAGGTTGAGAATATTGACGAAGTATTTCTCTGCCTCGTAGAACAGTTCGCCCTGGTCCACGCTGTCGTTGAAGAGCGACTCTGAGGCGTAGTGCTGTCCAAAGCCGTCGTTGGAGAAAAGGATGTTCTCGCCACTCATATAGGTGAACATCGTGTCGGGCCAGTGGAGCATGGGAGCCTCGATGAAGGTAAGCACAGTGTTTCCGAGATTGAGGGTGTCGCCTGTTTTCACATTCACAAAGTTCCAGTCCTGGTGATAATGCCCGCGCAGGATAGCCTCGCCCTTCTTCGTGCAATAGATGGGGGTGTCGGGAATCTCGCGCATCAACTCGGGCAGTGCTCCGCTGTGGTCCACCTCGTTGTGCTGCATGATGATAAAGTCTATCTGCTGCAGGTCGACATCCTGCTTCAGGCGGCTGACGAACTCGCGGTCGTAGGGCCGCCAGACGGTATCGATGAGTGCGACCTTCTCGTCGCGGATGAGATAGGCGTTATAGCTTGACCCCCGGTGGGTGGAGTATTCGTCGCCATGGAATTTGGTCAGCTCCCAGTCTACCTTACCGACCCAGCTGACTTTTTGCGTGATTTGTTTTGCCATAAAAAATCTGTTAAAGAGTTAGGGCTACAAAGATAGTGAATAAAATTCAAAATACCTCCTTTTCGTGCAATATTTTTTCCGAAAGGGAGTTATTTGTCTATAACACTTAACAACAAGAAACACCAAAGGAAAAACATGATGACTGGAAGACTTCTTACTATCGTCGGCTGCCTATGGCTTGCCACTGCTGTGCAGGCAGCACCGAAACTCTTCAAGAACGGGAATAGCAGTTACAAAATTGTATTGGCTGAAGGAGCATCAGCATCAGAGCAGACGGCAGCACGCGAGCTGCAGGACTACCTCCGTCAGGTGGGCGGCGTCGAGCTGCCGGTGACAACAGCCCCAAATGTCAAGGGTCGCTATATCTACATCGGATATGACCGCCACGTACAGGCAGTCACAGGAGCCGCAGAGCGGGCAGCCGACGACGAGTCGTTCACCTATCAGACCCACCGCGGCAACCTCTATATCTACGGCGGGCGCCAACGCGGCACGATGTATGGCGTCTTCACCTTCCTTGAGCGCGAGTTGGGCTTCAGATGGTACACCCCCGACTGCACGGTGGTACCCCGACAGACTGTCTACGAGCTGCACGAGATGAACATCAGCGAGTCGCCTGCCATACGCTACCGCTATGCCCAGTACTGGCATGTGGCACAGGATGCAGCATGGTGCGCCCACAACAAGAACAACAGCCTATGGAAGGCTGCCGACAATGAGTATGGCGGCATTGTGGCCTACTGGAACGCACATACCATGGGGCAGTTCGTGCCGGTACGGGAGTTCTTTGCCGACCATCCTGAATATTTCGCGCTGCGCGACGGCCGACGCATCGACAACGGACAACTATGCCTGAGCAATCCTGACGTGCTGCGCATCTGCACCGACCGACTGCTCAAAGCCATTGCCGACAATCCCGGCTACTGGGTATACAGCCTGTCGCAGAATGATAATACCAGATATTGCCAGTGCGAGGCCTGCACGGCTATCGCCCACCGCTATGGCGACAGCCAGTCGGGGCTCATGCTCTGGTTCGTCAACCAGGCTGCCGAGAAGGTACACGAGCAGTACCCCCAGGTGATGGTAGGCACCTTCGCCTATCAGTACACACGCAAGCCACCCGTAGGCATACAGCCCGCCGACAATGTGGTGGTGCGCCTGTGCAGCATCGAGTGCTGCTTCGCCCACCCCTTCAGCTACTGCGGAGGCGACTTCATGCGCGACCTTTCCGACTGGTCGAAGATAGCACCCCATCTGTTCATCTGGGACTATGTCGTTGACTTTGCACAGTATCAGGCACCCTTCCCCAACCTGCATGTGCTCGCCGAGAACATCCGCATCCTCCGCGACAACCATGCCATCGGCATCCAAGAGGAAGCACAGTACCAAGGCAACGGCGGTGAGTTCTGCGAACTGAAGGCATGGCTGCTGACACGCCTGCTGTGGAACCCCGAGCAGGACACCGACGCCCTCGTCAGTGAATTCGTACATGCCTACTATGGTGCCGCTGCCGAGGCTGTGATGGAATATATCGCCATGTGTCGCAACCTCATCAAGCCCGACACCTACATGGGTATCTTCATCCGCCACGACAATCCGCTCTTCACCGACCGCTTCGTCGGCGAGTCCCTGCGCCTGCTCAATGCTGCCAGGAAACTCGTCGAAGGCGATGCCACACTCACCAAGCGCATCGACAACGTCAGGCTCCAGCCGTTGTACCTCTATCTGATGCGCCAGCCAAAGGAGGCTGCTGCCGACGGGTCGGCCAAGGAGTACCTGGACATGATTGAAAGGGAGCGCTACCGCGTAGACGAATGGAACTCCCTCGACAAGTTCATCAACGACCATCGGTGAGATGATGCCAGTAAGGCTCCTTGCCTGACACCAGCGAAACAAAAGCCCTGACCGGTCTGTCGGCCAGGGCTTTTCTTTACGTCTTTGCCGCTGTCGGCTCGGCAAATATGCCCAGATGAATATTATTCCTTTTCGACGAGGTCGTCGCCAGTGGAGATGCTATTCCTTTTCTGCGAGGTCGTTGCCCGGAGGCATTTGACAGTGCTCCCGGCAGGCAGCAGCATAGTCTATCAGGTTTGCAAAGAGGGGACTCTGCCTGAGGGTAGGCTCATGGCCTACGAGAATAAGTTGCCGACGGGCCCTTGTCAGTGCCACGTTCAGCTTCCGGTCGATGGGATGGCCGTCCTCGACGAAGGTGTTTGCCGTGAGGAAGTCGAGCTGGTAGCGACGCGTAACGGTGAAGGAATAGATGATTACCTCGCGCTGTGAGCCCTGATAGCGTTCCACGGTATCGATGCTGACGTCGTTAAGGCTGTCGATGCCCAGCTGGGCCACCTCCTGTCGGATGGCTGCTATCTGGTTACGGTAGGGCACGATGACACCCACCGTCTGTTGTGGGGAGAAACTCGCCCCATAGCGCTCGTAGACGGTTTTGAGCTGCTGTGCCACGATGCGTGCTTCGGCCATGTTCGTATTCTCGCCTCCCCGCTGCAAGGCCTCATCCTCCGAGTCTGGGACGACCGCGATAAAGCGCAGGCGAGGCTGTGGCGACGGTTCCTGCTGATGGGGCAGCGGCACGGGCTGCAACTTCTCGCGGGAATAGAACATATGGCTGGGCCAGTAGGCAATGTCGGGATGCATGCGCCCGTGACGGTTCAACGTACCGACGAATGCCGTCCGTCCGGCCTGTCGCTCCTGTCGCAGCAGACGTTCAAAGAGTGACTGCCGGCAGTTCTCGATGCCGACGGCGCGCAGCAGCGGATCAACGACGGCCGACTCCTCTTCGCTTTGCTGCACGACGGCCGGCAACTGCTTATGGTCGCCGATAAGGATGAAGCGGGGATAGCTCATGCCGTCGGGAGCCCCCACAGGCTGTTGGCAGAGTAGTCCGATGATGTTCGGCTCGAGAATCTGGCTGGCTTCATCGACGATAATCGTGCTGAAGGCCTTGATGGCGAAGAGAAACGGCCGAGACGACAGCGTTGCCGTGGTGGCACAGACGATGGGCACCTGCCGCAGCCGTTCTCGCAGAGCAGTCAGCTGCGGATAGTCGTCAACAGTTTCGCTAATGAGATGGTCGCGATAGAGCGGGTCGCAGCTGTAGCGGTTGCCCAGCCGCAGATAGTCCATGCCGTTGGCAGTGAGCATGCCACATATCTCGTCGACGGCACGGTTCGTATAGGCTGTCAGTAGCAAACCCGGTCCCAGTTCCCTGACGAGGTACTGCAGGGCCATCGATGTCTTGCCGGTGCCTGGCGGTCCGATGAGGAGGAAGAAGTCGTCGGCCTGCTTGGCCCGCAGCACGATGTCGTCGTAGGCAGGATGGTAGGATTGTGAGAGTGTCCGCGTGCCGTCACCCTGTGGCGCACGTTGTCCGAGCAGGAGACCACGCCGGTCGGCAGCTGCCGTGGCCCATCGGAAGAGGTTGCCGATGGCTGCCGTCGACATGGCATCGCTGCCGGCATGCTCGATGGCATAGCATTCTTCCTTGGCCTTCTCTGCCAAGAATAGCGTGGGGTTCTGCTGGGCATCGGTGAGGTGCACCACCACCTCGTCGGGCGTGATGTCGGCGAGGGTGCCTTTGAAGAGGATGCTCCGTCGGGCATCAGGCTCTTCTTCGGGCTTATAGGCATAGAGGATGACCATGTCGCCACGCCGGAAGTTCAGTGTGGGCAGCTGCTGCGCCAACGACAAGGTAATCAGGTCATATCCGGCATCGGGCTGTGTGCGCATCTTCTTGACGACGGTAAGGGCGGGGATGATGTTTCCCGTTTCCATCTTCTCCTGCAGTGGCATGTTCCACAGGTCGGCAGTGCAACCGCCGGGTGCTCCCGCCGTACCGACCTTGGCGAGCAACTGCTCACGAGCCACGAAGGTCATCATCCGGCAGAAGTAGCTGCGCTCGACGGCCGTAAGCTGTTGCAGCGGCGTGGTCACCGCCATAATTTGCGGCAGCAGGTATTGCCGATAAAAGAAATCGTCCATGCCGTCGGTATTCAGCACGTCGGGCTGCAGGCGGTCGAGATAGGGTTCGAAACCGTTGATGGCGATGTCATACTCTTGTGCCACAATGAGGTTTCTCAGCCGGATGGCTTCACGGAAGAGTTTCTGAAGATATTCCACGCCTATCATACCCTCGCTGGCGGCATAACGGGAGTAGAGCAGCCGGATATCGGTGCGCTGCCTGGACTTTCCGAAGTTATACTCCATCATGCCATAGTAGAGCAGCGCCTGCACATAGTGTTTCTCCTGGATGATGCTGCCGTGGCGGTTGCGAGACTGCCGCTCGATGAAGATGTTGCGGCCTGCCTTCTGCTCGACCAGCAGGCGCATGTCGCGTGTCATCAGGTCGACACGTCCCTGCAGTCCTAAGCGCTCGCTGACAAACGACGGCTCAAGCAGGGCGTCGTCACGCTGATAGTCGCGCCGGAAGATCTCGTCGACAGCCTGCATGATGTTGGCAGACTGACGGGATGCTTCGGCCTTGAACTCACGGGCATCGAAGTCTTCGCAGGTGGCATATTCCAATGCCTTCTCACGATAGTTGCGCCGGAGGGTATCCTTAAGCATCTCGGTGGTCGTCGGGCGGTGGCCTTCATCGCTATGGTCTGCCGTCTCGTTGATGACTTCGTCGAGCAAGTCGCCGGCAAGGTTTCCCAACAGCGTATGGCGCGTATTGGCCTTGCCCTTCAGCCGGTTGAGGACGTACTGCAGGGGATGGTGGCCGTAGTCCTCGAAGCAGGCGGCCAGCAGTGAGATGTCTATGAGGTAGTCGGGTTCGACGACGACCAGCTGGGGGACGAGGCGCCCATCGCTGACGGTGCAGTTCAGCAGGTTTAGCTGCATGCCTTCGTGAAGGATGGCACGCAGGTAGGTCAGGTCGATATAGTCTGGGGTATGGAGATAGTCTACGGTGCGGCGGCCGCTGTCGTCGTCGTGGTCGATACTGACGGTGATGGTCTCGTCGTCCCATTTCTCTACCGTACAGCGCACATAGCGGTAGTCCACGTGCTGATAGTCGGCCGGCGGCCGGTTGGTGGCTGGGATGAGAGCAACGACAGTAGAAGGGATACCGGTCTTGAACACGGCAGAGACGAACAGGCTGAGGGCACGGCAGTCGTAGAGCAGGTCGTCGGAGGCCAATGGCCGCGATGCGTTACTGTCGCGACGCATCCGCTGGATGGCCATCCGGTCGGTTGTCTTCACCTGATGCTTCTTGCATAGGGCATCGACCTCGGAGGAGAGGTTTCCGAAACGGTAGTTCGTATTGCGGAGACCTTCCGTGCAGGTGAGTTCCAACAGCCGGTGCAGTTGCCGGTTGTGGGCTGCCGTGGGTACTGCGGCATGGCGAGCGATGTCGGCGATGCCGTCAAACAGCTCGTCGGCAGTGATATAATGAGTGCTACGCTCCATGAGTCTGGAATTAATCGTTTGCAAATATACGATTTTTTACCGGCGTGATGAAGAAAAGGCATGGCTTTTTTGCCACATGGGGACAAAAGACTTCTTTTTTAATTCTTTTAACACAAAAGACTCCGTACGCGCGGAAATAAATATGTAAATTTGCAAATTGCAAGTATACGACTAACAATTATTCAATATGAAAAGAAACATTTTTATCTCCATTCTCTGCCTGCTGACGGCTATGCCCCTCTGGGCCGGTCCCATCAGCAAGGAGGTCGCCCTGAACAATGCCAAGGCTTTCGTCGGCGGAAGTCATTCCGGCATGAAGAAGGTATCAGGGACAAACCGTCAGCCCATGTTCCAGACTGTTATTGAGACACCCAACTACTACGTCTTCAACATCGGACAGGACGAAGGATTCGTCATCGCATCGGGTAGCGACAAGACACAGGCTATCTTCGGATATTCCGACCATGGACGCATCGACCCGCAGCACATGCCGGAGCCCCTCAAGAAATGGTTCAGCCAACTGCCCCTCGCCGTGAAATACCAGGAACTAGGACTGCAGCAGGAACGCAGGCTTGCAGCACCGCGCAAAGCACCAAAGGTAAAGACCAAGAATGCCGTCCCCGTGTTGGTGTCGTCACGATGGAACCAAGGCGACCCCTACAACCAGCAGACACCGTCGTACATCAACGACAAGGGAGACACCGAGCCGCATTCCGCCACGGGATGCGTAGCTACCGCCATGGCACAGATCATGTATTTCTGGAAATGGCCGCAGGAAGCCTGCAAGACCATCCCCAGCTACTCCTCTAACTGGAACCAGCAGCGCACCCTGCCGTCATTACCGCCATACGTCTTTGAATGGGATAAGATGACCGACACCTATGATTCCTCGTCATCGCAGGAGTCGAAAGATGCCGTATCGACACTCATGAAATACGTGGGCTACTCCATACAAATGGGCTACGGACCATCATCGGGAGCAGGAACGGGAATGCCACCATACGCCCTGAAGTCTTTCTACGACTACGACCAGAGCCTCTACCACGCCATCCACGACAACTACACCTTCCAGGAGTGGGAAGACCTGATCTATACCGAGCTGGCAGCAGGACGACCCGTCCTCATCTCCGGTGACAACAGCGACCTCACCGGCGGACACGAGTGGGTGTGCGACGGATACGACGGCAACGGCCTCTTCCACCAAAACTGGGGATGGGGAGGAATGTCCGACGGATACTTCGTGCTCACCGTCATGTCACCCGACAACCAGGGCATCGGCGGCTCCACCAGCTCCGACGGCTATTCCATGAGCCACTCCATCGTCGTCGGCCTGCAGCCCTCCTATCTCGCAGGTGGAGAAGACGAGGACATCCGTGTCACCATCACCTCCATCAAGGCCGACCGCGCTCAGTACTCACGCACCAGCACGACCAATGAGTTCAACCTCCGCGTAACGTTCAACGTCTGCTCGACACTCAAAAACCAATACACCTTCGAGACCAGCTTCGGCATCTACGACGCCAGCGGTGAACTCGTCAAGGAGACAGCAACACAGACCATGGCCATCGCAGCCGGTGCCAAACTCACACAGAGCAAGTACGCACGCTTCGCCGGACTTGAAGACGGACGCTATACCATCAAGCCACGCTGCCGACTGGCAGGCACACAGGAGTGGTACGACATGATCGATGCCGAGGACAACTACCTCAATGCTGTCATCTCCAACGAAGGCACCATCCTCACCCTCGAGTCTACCAACCCCCCGCAGGGCGACTACAAACTGCAGTTCAACGACTTTGAACTCATCGGAAGCAGCGCCGTGGGCAGCGAGCAGAAGGTACGTGTGAACATCACCAACATCGGAACAGGAGAATACTACCACAACACCTTCCTCATCGTTGACGGACAGTGGGTATCGGGCAACTGTATCGCCATACCCGCCGGACGGACCATGGACATCTACTTCAAGTACAAACCCGAAGAACTCGGACGACACACCTTCTCCGTCTCCACCAGCAAGAGCGCCAACGGACGCCTGTTCTCAAAGGCACTCGTCCTGGAAGAGGCTCCGAAGACCACCATCAGCATACGCGTCAAGCTCCTCAACCGCTACGAAGGCTCCACACTCTACAACAACGAGATGCGACTCGAGGTCTCCGTCACCAACCGCGGACAAGCCGACTACAACAGCTGGATCAAACTCAGCGGATGGCGGTGGACCACATCAGGATGGGGCTACGGACTCTCCAGCAAGTACTTCGACGTGAACGTGCCGGTAGGAAAGACCATTGTCTTCCATCACACCATGACCGACCTGGAATACACGTCACACTACGGACTTGACTTCGAAGGCAACAGCGGCGTCCTCGAACGGCCCGTGAAGGTGAACTTCGACGGACCCACCATCACCCGCGGAGGCATCACCTACTGGCTCAACGACGGTACCAAGGAGGGCATCGCCCCGCAGAACGGAAAACTGAAGGTTACTGCCGACATGGCTGCCATATCCGTGCCTGGCGTGTCATCAGTACCCACCATCAGCTTCGATGATGAAATCAACCCGAACGTCATCCTCTACTACGAAAAGGATGCCTCCATCCCCTCACGACTGCTGAACATGATCAAGGGTAAAGTCAACAACCTCGTCTTCGGTAGCGAAGCAGAGAATGTAGTATTCTGCGACAACAGCCCCATCTACATCCCCGTCGCCTTCAATGCCGCAAAGGTGAGCTACCAACGCACTGCCGGCGAAGGATGGGACACCCTCGTGCTGCCCTTCTCACCACAGACCGTCACCGCCGACGGACAGCCCGCCGACTGGTTCCACAGCCGCAAGGATGCCGACAAGCAGTTCGTCATTAAGGAGTACACCGCACTGATGGGCACACGCCTCTACTTCAACTACATCGACACGTTCACACCCAACCGGCCCTACCTCGTCAGCTATAAGGGCGAAGTGGGCAACAGCACTTACGACATCGCAGGCAAGGAAATGGTATTCAGCGCCGAGAACGTCGAACTGAAACCCACAGAGGGACTCTCCACCTACGCCAACGACTATAAGTTCCTGGGCAACTACAATGCCGCAACAACGGAGAAGGTCTACGAGGTCAATGCCGAAGGCACCATCTTCTATCAGCAGGAGACACTCACCGGACAGCCCTTCCGCGCCTACTTCGTCGCCAACAACGCCGATGCCGAAGCCGCCAATGCCCTATACGTCGTCGGCGACAACGGACTCATCACCGGCGTCAACAGACCGACAGCCGACGAACGTCGCGACGGTGCCGTCTTCAACATCGCAGGACAGCGCGTCGGAGCCGGCTACAAGGGACTCGTCATCCGCAACGGACGTGTCAGCAAACAGTAGGCATACCTGAACCCATCTGTAACAACCGCGGGTGTCGCAAACCTGACAACGGCGTGACACCCGCGGATAGCAGCAAACGGAACTATCCGCATCAACACACCAACACTATCCACAAGATGAGAAAGCTATTATCCATCATCGCATTATTGGCTTGTACACTCGTCGTGCAGGCCCAACCCGAACCGGGACATATCTACAGCATCCGACAGAACGGGAAAGCACCATTCATAGAAAACGCCAGCCGAACGGCAGCTTCGAATGTCGTCATCTGGACCGAGACAAACGTGCCGGCACAACAGTGGAAGCTCACACGTCTCAACGACAACACCTACCAGTTCCAGAACGTCTACACCGGCTACTACCTCAGCGTAAACTCAGGATCAGTAGTACAACGTGCAAAGGCCGCCTCACGCAACTACGGCGTATGGAACATCGAACCCGTCGAGGGAAAGCCCGGCTTCTACCGCCTGCTGATGAAAGGACAGGCGCTCTGCGCACCATCCTTCACCGACGGCGATCGTCTCTCGGCCGTAGAGGGTACTGCCGACAACGACGTGTGGGAACTCGTCGACATCCCCGATGCCTACACCGAGTACTCTGCCGGCGTGCGTGACGACATCATGGACGGCTTCATCAAGAAATACTACAAACGCGCATCAACAGGCTACGTACTCGGAAGCGGAGGATGGTGGGGCGATGCAGAGATGTTCGAGACCATCCTCGACGCCTTCGAGACAACTGGAAACCGACTCTACCAGACCTACTTCCAGCAGCTCTACAATAACTTCTGCCGCAGGAACGGCACCGACTGGAGCGGCAACGAATACAACGACGATATCACCTGGATGGTGCTCGCCTGCATACGTGCCTACAAATATTTCGGGACGACAGACTATCTGAACAAGGCCAAGAACAACTACGACAAGATGTATGCACGTGCTCTGCAACAATACGGCACCCTCATCTGGAAACAAAGCCAGACCAACAAACTCGCCACCAACTCGTGCATCAACTGCCCGGCAACCGTCGCAGCATGCTACCTCGGCGACCTCACCGGCGACAAGACCTATTACGACAAGGCACTCAGCATCTATGCCGCACAACGCAAACTGCTCTTCGAAGCCTCCACCGGAAAAGTCAACGACAGCGGAGAATGGACCGCCTCTGGCGGCGTAAAGGTGAACAACTACTGGGCGTCAACCTACAACCAGGGCACTATGCTCGGAGCAGCACTCATGCTCTACCACCTGACCAAAGACAATATGTACAAACAGGACGCTGAACGCATACACAACTGGACATACAACAACCTCTGCAACAACCAGCACCTCCTCAACGCCTGTCAGACCATCGCAGGCGACCTCTGCGGATTTAAAGGCATCTACATGCGCTACGCACGCCGCTACGCACAGGAACTCGACCACGAGGATGCACTGCAGTGGATGGAGAACAACGCCTGGCACGCCTTCCAAAACCGTAATAGCGAAGGTGTCATCTGGTCGGCATGGCTCACAAAAAGCAACGAGACACTGCGCCGACAGGAAGGTGACAGAATGCTCACATGCGAACCCTTCAGCGCATCGACAGCCGTCAGCGTCGCCTTCAACGCACACGTCAACCGACTCTTCAACAAAGACGCCTACAGCTACACACCCGTCAGCGTCTTCGACGACATACAGCGCTTCCAGCTACAAGACGATGACGACCAAGGAACAACTGTCACCACTGTATCAGTCAACAACTCACACCTCGGCTTCCGCAACGTCGTCTTCGGCAGCAACAGGGCCAACCGCGTCGTCGTACGCGCCAAGGCACAGATGACACGCTCACGCATCATCGTCTACGTCGACTCCATCGCCGACAGCCAGGTCGTCGGACGAAGCGAACTCCTCAAACAGGAATGGGACGCCGCCGTCATCAACCTCGACACCGAGGTCACCGGCAAGCACGACATCTTCTTCGCCTTCGAAGGAACTGGCGTGCAGCTCGCAGGATTCCGATTCGTCGACAAGGAAACCGACGTTCCCACCATCAGCGCTGACGGACACCAGGCCGACGATGCCATCTACGACCTGCAGGGACGCCGCCTCACTCGAGAACCCGACCACGGCATCTTCATCCTGGGCGGCAGGAAAACAATTAAATAATGAGTAATGATCAATGAGTAATGAGTAATTATGATTAGCCCATCCGGCTGGTGTCATAATTACTCATTACTTTTTTTAATCGGCACACCCTCCCGCAGGCTCAGCAGACCAAGGGCATCTGGCTCGCGCCATATTGTTGTCATGACATTTAGAAAAAAAACGTCCCAGGATACAAGATTTTCTGCTTTTCAGTGTTTTCTATAGTAGAACAATAACATCAAAATCATAACGAAAATGAATACATTGAAGATTTGGAGAATCGCCTTTGTGATGCTTGCTGCCTTCTCCCTCGCATCTTGCAGCAGCGACGATGACAATGAAGACATTTCCAAGGATATTATCATGAATGTTTCCGCTGAACCGGGCGTGATGTACGACCTCTTCGACAGCATGAGAGAGCATCCCATCGAGTGCATGCGCGTGATGACAGAGGATGAGCCGGGTAGGTGGCAAAACCTGTACTTCAGCGAAGTCAAAGGCTTTACTTACGAAAGAGGCCATGAATACGTGCTGCGCGTGAAGCGGACTATTTTGGCCAACCCGCCGCAGGATGCCAGCAACCGCAAATACGAACTGGTGCGCATCCTCGCCGACAAGAAAGTGGAGGATGTGGCTGAGTTTCGCCCTCATCCTCTGTAATGTCTATAAGCGGGGAATACAGAAGGTGGAGTTCACGATAAGAAAGAAATGATAAGGTCTCGTGCCTTTCGTTCATTCCGATGCTTCCCCTAAATCATAATTGGAATAGTCATAGACCAGTCCATACTGCTCATGGAGGCGGCGCAGTGTGCCGTCGGCTTTCATCCGGCGTATGACGTTGTTCACCATCGCCAGCAGGTCGTCCTGTCCTTTCTGCATGAGGACGCCGATCTGTCCGTGAGTGAAGGGGTTGTTCAGCAGCGGTGCTGCCAGTCGTTTGTCGGCATTGACGTAGTATGGAGCCTCGGTAATCTCGGTTATCATCACGTCGGCAACGCCATCGGCAACGAGCGCAGGAATCTCCTCATTCTTCTCGTAGACACGGATGACGGCCTGCTTGAGGTTCTCGCGTGCGAACTTCTCGTTCAGCCCGCCGGGGTTCACCATGACGACCACGTCAGGCTGGTCGACATCGGCCAGCGAGTGGAAGCGGTCGGCATCAGTTGCCCGGCAGAGTATCGTCTTTCCATTGGCCAGATAGCCTTCGCTCATCAGCATCGTCTCGCGCCGCGTATCGGTGATGGTGATGCCGCCAATGGCCATGTCGAACAGCTGCGGAGTGGCCAGCACGTCGGCCGTCAGCGTGGGCCACGACGTGGGCACGAAGGCAGTCTCCACCCCCAGGTAGTCGGCTATCGCCTTGGCGATGTCGATGCAGAAGCCCCAGTATGCGGCACCCTCCGGCTGCCCGTCAGTCTCGAGGAACGACAGCGGCCGGTAGTCGCCCGTGGTACCGATTAGCAGTGTTCCCCGCTCCACGACCTCCGCCACCTTTCCGCTGATGGGTATTTCCGTGGCGGTAGAGAGGATGAATGCCGACTGCTGTCCGTTCTCCTTCCCGAAGCGGAGGGCTTCGGCGAGTGCCGTCTCCGGGAACAGCTTCGTGCTGTCGAAGTAATAGCGGTGGTTGGCCGTATCCAGCCAGCCCCCTACGTAGCCGTCGTGATGCAGGGCATGGCTCACGACATTGTTGAGCTGCTGCCTTGAGTGACTGTTCTGTGTCTCCGCATAGCTCACGGCGATGCCCTCTGTCGGCTCCGTCATCGTACGGATGTCGAGGGTGAAGCCGTCGGGATGGCTCTGGCTGAAGGTCCATACCTTGTCGGCGATAGCCTTGACGCTGTCCTCATACGACGGGCCGTCGCCATCGCCGCAGGCAGCGAGCACCGTCGAGCTGCACAGTGTCAGCACGAGGGCGAGCTGCCAGAGTCTTTTCCTGAGTTGATCGATGTTTTTTTTCATTTGTTATGTTCTTGTTTTTTTGTTATTATTTACCACTACCATTTAGGTTATTGCATATTTCTTCTGCCATTTCGTTAAGCGCTACACAATCGGCACGGCTGATGTGCCGTTTCCCACCATCGTAAGGCCAAGGACTGAGAATGAGCAGGCGTCCGGCAGCACATGCATCGAAAAGCACATCTGCAGGCTTGTAATAGTCGCGAAAACCATTGTCCGTCAGGAGAATGAATGGATGCTGTTCCTTCAGCAATACCTGCATCACCTGCTTCTCATCGGGTGAGATAAAGGGCGAAACCATGACTACTGACTGACGTGCCTTCAACACGCAGGCGTTCTTGTAATCGCGCAATTCCTGATTGTTACCATGCAGAGCCTTTTCAACCAGCGTGTGCCGGACATGTACCGCATCGTAAGCATCCTCCATCAGAAGCGCCACATTTCCCACGCCGTCATAACTGCGCCCCCCGATCTCAATATCCTTCTGCACACGGAAATAGCCGGGCTTCATACGTTTGGTGGCCAGCCGTTGAGGGTTCATATCAATGTATCGGATAGTGTTTTGCAGCTGGCTGTAGCGGGCCATCGGGCGGATGAAGGGCATTTCCCTGAAAACGGGCTCCAGCCGGTAATAGGATTCTTCGCCCATCAGCCCGCACAAGGCAGAAGCCATGTCCTCCAGTCTGCGGCTCCCTTCTTTGAGTTTCTCCCGAATGTCATTCGGGACAATAAAAGAAGTTTGCGGCTGCGAAAGCGAAGTTTGCGGCTGCGAGCACGCGCGCCCCAGTTTCTTTGCGGCCTGCCAAAAGCCCCTCACCACAGCCCTAATGCCCTTGGGCATGGTGTGGCGCACATACAGCACCGCATGCAGATGGTCGGGCATCAGGCAGAAATGCAACACCTGGACTTCTGTGTGATGACTTGGTATGCTCATCAGACAGTCTACCAGAGCATCGCCCAGTGCCGTGCGCACCACCTTGGCCCTTGCCGGATTGCCATCAGGAATGTCAAGTCTCCCAAGTAATGGCTGACGGTCGGTAGCCGTCAGGGTTATGTGATACAGGCCAGCACCCTTCCATGCTCCGCCCGGTTCCTGCCATTGCCAATGTTCATGCTCTGTCATGCTTTTGATAGTCATGTTCCAACGAACGGCTTGCGCGAGAGAAATAAAAAATATGTATATTGACTATTTCACCTGTATATTTCCTTTTTGCATTCTTAATAAGATTTGACACGTGCAGTATTAGGATTTGTTGTTTCTCTAAATCTTATACCTGTTTCATCTTTCCATTTAGTTGATCCTGCATTTAAATCTAGTAAAAATTGTGCGGATTCATCATCGAGTCGATATTCTCGGATTATATATTTCGTTGCTTTCCAAGAATGTTCATTTGGATAAATAAATTGCTCTACAATAACTCCTAAATATTCTCTATCAGCACCTATATTATGATAAATAAGTTCTCGTATCACTGGAGGTAATTGATAGGGATGATTGTTTTTATAACTTTCATTAATCAGATAAACACTTCTAACAAGATTACTCCCATCGTCAGGACCAGCCAAGACAACATTTGCCTTGTTATTATTAGCTATCGCCGGTTTTATCTGTTTAACCCCAACAGTACTCAAATATGCAACGTCTAACGGATAATCTTGTTGAAATTCTTCAGGTTTTGCGACATAGGTTGCATCATTTACTTCTTCATTAGGCTGAGTAATCAATTCAGATACTTTTTCTTCACCCATCGGCATAATGTGTACCGGCGTTTTTGCATTTAGCATTGAAGGCGACATTGCTATCATTAAAACTACAGGAACTATTGCCAAGTCATTTGATTTCGTACTCATCATCCCATATTCCGCAGCACTGTAGTTTAACTATTCTTGTTAATTCATGAACAACATAACGTTATTCGACGAGCGAAGCGGCAAAGCCGGGCTGCTCAGGGTTTTGTCACGTCAGATTTTCACTCACCTCAGTGCTGCAAATAAAGACAAGGAAAATCATCAATGACAGGGCAAAGATAAGCATAAAATCTGAGAAAACACCGTTTTGGGTGGAATATATTTCGTTTTGGACATATTTCTTCTGTCACGCCGCGAAATCGAGTTGCATGGTGGTCAGCGAAAACAAGAAAACTAAAAACCCGCATAAAATCAGTGTTTATGCGGGTTTCCTTATGATTGACTTATCGTTTCCTATCAGCTCTTACACAACTGAAAAAACGATATCCTGAAGGTACAGGCAAGGGGAGTTATTTCACCACATACTTCTTTCCATCCTTGATATAGATGCCTTTCTTCTGCGGTGTCCCGACGCGGCGGCCCTGCAGGTCGCGGCAACGGGAAGCGGCGGCCTGTCCGTCTTTCGCGCTGCTGATGCCGGTGATGGCATCCTTGACGGTGAGTGTGCCGGCCACGAAGGTGAGTGTGTAGCTCTCGGCCTTGGCAGTCACGGTGACAGGATATTCGCCTGCGGGCGAGTCGATGTCGGCCTCGGTGGTGAATACGGGCTCTTGCTTCCAGATGGGTACGGTCTCGTCGTTCACCAGTCCGGTAAAGGTCAGCGTGAAGTCGGGGTTAGGTTCACCGACGCTGCGTGTGGCATCGTTGACGGTAGCGGTAGCCTTGACGGGTTGCACCACCAGGTATCCGTCGATGAGTCGCACGACCTCGTCGGTAATGGTTCCCCGCTCGATGACGATGGGATAGCGGCCGACAGGCGATGTCGGTGTGGCCTCGCAGGTCATCACCGGTGTTCCTGTGATGGGGTCGCCCTGTACGGTATAGAAGAATTCGGGGTTCTCCTCTCCGTAGTAGCGTATGGTGTTGCGCACTTTGACCGATGAGCCGTAGCCTACGATGTTATCGAAATCGGCCGTGCGGAACTGGTTCCATTGTGCTTTCTGTGCATATTTCGACTCGGAGCCGCTGGGGACATAGAGCTTGCATCGTGAGAAATGGATGCCGTCAAACACATTGGCTCCTCCCAGCGTGGGCGGCTCGTCGGCGGCCATCCGTATGGCGGTGAGGCCTACGCACTTGCTTAATGCCTCACGGCCGATGGTCTCGACGCTGGCGGGGATGACAACCGATGACAGGCGGGCACAGCCTGCCAGGGCGTAGTTGCCCAGAGCGATGGTGCCGGAAGGGATAGCCAGCTCACCGCTGATGCCGGGCAGCAAGGCGATGAGTTCCGTCTTTTCCGTGTTCCATATGATTTCGTTATCGATGACGAAGTCGGCATCGTCAGCCATATCGGTTATCTGTACTTTCTCGAGTCGCAGGCATCCGGCGAGGGCTCCTGCACCGAAATGCTTCAGTCCTTTAGGCAGCATGAGCACTTTCATGGACTTGCATCCATTGAAGGCCTGTTCGGGCAAGGCGTCGTCGGCAGTCGTCATCTGTCGGCTTCCGTCGATGAGGTAGGCCTGTCCACCGCTGACGATACGAGCCTCGGAGAGGTCGAGGGTATGCAGGGAACCGTTTGTTACCACCCCATACTCGTCGACACCGGCCAGACGGCGTATCTGCCGCAGGTCGGTGGAGTTGATGTTGCCGATGACCTTCAGCACGCCGACGGTACCGATCTTCTCATCGCCAACCACACTGCCCAGCAGGCCTGGTGTGGTCAGCTCAACGGTTTCCTCGGTCAGGTTGGCGGGTTCGCCCTTGATGCCAACAATCATGTCCTGCTGAATCTCAAAGTGGTAGTAGCCGGGGTTCAGTAAGGCGATGTTGTAGTATCCGTCGTCATCACCGCTCCATCCCCAGTTGACATACACCAGGCCCTCGGCATTATAGCCGTGGAGCACGAAGGCATGTCCGCCGCTTTCGTAGCTGGCGCCACCGTAGTACACGGGTCCTGCCTCGCTCAGTTCCCGATAGACGATGTCCATCCATTCCGGTTCGGAATAGTCATCGCGTTCGAGACATTCGGCATCGGCAAGTCCGAAATAGGTGCGGAGGCCGGCGGCGGCATCCTGTGAGAAGGCGCCGCTTCCGTTTTCCATGAATCCGCCATACTGCATGTCAGCAGCCACGCCGCAGTCGCGCATCAGCAGTGCCACGGCCTGTGCCTGCTCATCGGTGTAGTAGCCGTTGTATCGGTCCAGCATGTTGTCCCAGTCGTAATAGTCCTGCTCGAAGGTAGCGGTGATGGCAGCCCCGGAGGTATCATACTGTGGATAGTAGATGGTGCGCTGTCCGTAGCCATGCTCGGGTGTCTTGAAATAGTGCAGCACCTGTGCCATGGCCGTTGCCACACAGCCTGTATAGCAGCGGTCACCGCCCTCTGACAATGGCAGCAGGTTGTTATAGGGTGTCTGCTGGTCCCATTCGGTAGTGAGCATGGGTGGCACGGCAGCAGGATACTTGGCGGGATCGGGCGGTGTGGTGACCAGCCGCACCTGATGCTCGACAGCATAGCTCACGGCACCAGCCACAGCCTTCAGCCACCACTCGAAGTTGGTGTTACGCCCTTCGGAGTACGGTTTCATGGAGACGCCTAAGACGGCGGGGACGAGGTCGTCGGTGGAGACGACGGCAAAGCCGTTGTCTGCAAACCCGATGATTTCATATTGGTCGGTAGCTTTCAATGTCTGTAGGTTGGCGGGGGCCAACTGACCATTGCTGTGGCCGTTATGTCCGCCGTTGATGGCCTCGAGGGCCACTTGCTTCATTTGTGATTTGGTTCGTGGTGCTGCTGTAGCCGTGGAGGCCGTGAAGGCGACGGCAAGCAGGAGTACTACTGATTGTTTCATTTGTTCTTGTCGTCATCAACATCCCTGACAGGAGGCGGGTGAAGTCGATGTTGTGTTTATGATTATAATGACGGAAAAGATGGCGCCCCGTGCGGGGCTGCCATCTTTTTATGGATTTAGTGGATGTCCTGCAGGATGATTACTTCACCAGGACAGCTTTGCCGTTGATGACGTATGCACCCTTCAGGCCGTTGAGGCTCTTGGTCTGCTGGCGTACCAGCTTGCCGTCGAAGGTATAGACGTCGAATGCCTTTCCGCCAGTCATGTTGAGTGCATCGATAGCGGAGACGATGACGTTGACCTTCACGACGACGGGCTTCGACTCGCCATTGGCATAGACGGCGCTGACAGCAACCTCCTTCTCGCCACTGCCTTCGATCTTGTCGGCAGCGATGGTGTAGGTGGTCTCTTCGCCGGTGACGCTGGCCACCTGCTCGCCTTCGTAGTAGATGTTGAAGCCTGTAGCCTCACTACCACCGGCCAGATAGGCGATGTCGTCGACCAACATTCCAAAGACGTCGGTAGAGGTATGACGGATAGCGAAGTACTTCGTGCCTTCGGGCAGCTCGGCGGTGAACTCCGTCCACTCGACGACGCTGATGCTCTCTGTCTTCACACTGGTGAAGCTGGCGGGATTGGCGTCGGTTGACGATGCCAGGATCTCGATGGTCTCAGGACCATAGGTGTCTACCAGTTCACGGGCGTAGAAGGAGATGGTCTGTGCCATGCCGGGCAGCTCGGGAGAAATCAGCCAGTGGTCGGTGGCAGCGACAGCACCTTCGGGCTCTGCGGTACATACTGAGATGAAGTACTGCTTGCCGCTGTGTGCCGGATAGTTGGTCGACATATCCTGAGCGAGCTGTGTGGAGGATGGTGCCATGACAATCCATGCGTTCTTGGCGCCGAGGTTGGGAACCTCGATACCCTGGAAGCCGTAGCAGTAGGTGCCGTTGCCGTCGTAGACGGTCCACTCTCCGATCTTTCCGGTGTGGACTTCCTCACCCAGTCCGCCGGTGGCGAACTCCTCGTAGGACTCAACATCTTCTGTCACCTCACTCGTTGCGTTCGACGGTGCCGTCCAGCTGACGTTGATGCCGCCTTCTTCATTCTGTTCAGCAGCGACATTCTCGGGCTGCGACAGCTTCGACTCCTTGACGCTGACAATGGTCTGGGCAACGTTGTTGTCCTCGTTCAGGTCGTTCAGGTAGTCAATCTCGACGCTGATGGTGACATCCTTGGCATCATCGAAGATGGTGGTGGGAAGCTCAGCATCGAAGGTGGTCTTCTTGAAGGCAGGCAGTGCTTCGGCGGGAGTGAAGGTCTTCAGCACTTCTTCGCCGGCCTTCACGGTGACGGTAAAGTCGCTGGCATCTTCCTCACCCTCGTTGTTCACGGTCACGTTGATGGCGGCCGTCTCACCGGCATTGACAGCGGTGGGAGCCTTGACGTTGACGGAGAGGTCGTACTGATAGAGGTCGACGATGCGGATGTTGTCGATGATGACATAATCCTCATACTGCTCGACACTGGCTGTCGGGATGGTGGCCTGGATACCTACTGATGAGAAGCGGGTTCCGACGATGCTGGTCAGCACCTGTTTCACGGCGCTGAAGTCGTCAGTGACGTCAAACTCGCCCAGCACTTCGTAAGGAGCACCGTCAGCAGAGCCGATGACCTTCACCTTGTCTACGTTGGCACCAGTCTTGGCATCGAAGACGATGGATGGGTTGGCGGTATTCTTCAGGTCTACCTTCGACAGGACGAAATAAACCTCGGCAGAGGTGCCGTTGTTGTACAGCCTGAGTGATACGCCGTCGTCGTCGGAGGCGTCGGTGTCAACGCCCAGTCCGCCGTTGGTATCCCATGAATAGTGCAGCGTCTTGCCGGCAAAGCCCTCGATGACGGGCAGCGGAGTGGGAGCACCGGTCAGCACGTAGGTGTAAGAGCCAGCGGCGGTGGCGTCGCCGGCTTCCTCGCCCTTGACGGCCTTCACGCCATAGTAGTGGTAGGCGGCATCGCCCTCGTCCATCGGGAGGTCGACGGTAGCGGTCAGATCAGTGGTCGTAGCCACTTTCTCTGCCTCGTTGAGGAACTGGAAGCCCAAGAAATCTTCAATTTCAAGCGTCCATACTTCGTAGCTGACGCCTTCCATGTTGAGGTATCCGCCGTTGGCACCAGCCACCTGATCCCAGGTGAGGGTGAAGCTGTTGGCGGTAGTGCCGGCCACCTGTACGTTCTGAACGTTGCCCAGATGGTCCTCACCAACGTATACGCTCTGCTTCTCTGTCTTCAGTCCGTCGCCAGAGGCGTTGGCAGCCACGAGATAGTAAGTATAGGTCACGCCGTTTTCAACTGCGGTGTCCTGCCATGTCTGGGCGGAGCCCACAGCCACGTCGGTGATGGTGTTGACCAGCACGTAGTCGCGATAGACTTTCACATCGACAGTACCGGCGAGGTCTGAGCCGTCGACGGCCGTAGTAGGAGCGGTGAAGGCCAGGTTGACCTCGAGTGCGCCCTCGGCACCGGCTGTTGCAGTGAAGTCGCTGGCAGCAGCAGGAGCGGTAGGCTCGGCAGCAGCCTCAACAGTGACTTTCTGGAGCTGCAGGTAGTAGCTGTCGGCGGGTGAGAGGGCATGAACGGCAACATAGTACTGTCCGCTGGCAGGAGCGGTGAAGGAGCCTTCGAAGTCGGTGAACTCTTCCGATGTGACATCGGTGGGAGCGAGGGCCTTCGTGGTCAGGGCCTCAACAGTGGGAGCATTGCCCACGAGCACCTCGAAGCGCTCGGGATAGCTGTCGCTGTAGGCAGCAGCAGTGGCGGTGATGTTGTAGGTCTTGCCTTCTGCCATATTGACGGGCAGCAGGATGAGGTAGTCGTCAGCGTCGTTGGTGGAGTTATACTTATAATATGTACCGTAGGATGAGCTCCATCCCCATGTGCTGTTGTCGCCGTTGTTGTCGATGACGGTGCACATGTCTATAGCGGTCTGGACAGTCAGGTCGAAGGTGTAGGGAACGTCGACGGCGGTGGTAATCATCAGTTCGACGACAGTGCTCTTCTCGCCGATGCCGCTGGCGTTGTAGGGGATTACCTGATAGCTGTACTTGCCATTGGCAGGAACATCGTCGGTATGGTTAATGGCTGAGCCGGGAGCGACATCCTCGAAGGAAGCGACAACCTCACCATTACGAACGACGTCGATCTTCGTCAGGTTTTCAGTCAGGGGCTCACCGTCGATGCTCGTCGTGGGAGCATTGAAGGCAATGGCAGCCTGCAGGGCATCAGACACCTGGGTCACCGACAGGTCGCTGACGGCAGCGGGAGCAGTGCCCTCGGCGGCTACCTCAACAGAGAACTTCATGACTCTGAACAGGAACTGGTCGGCATCCGACACGCAGTGGATAGCCACATAGTAAGTGCCATCAGTCTCGGCGGTGAAGCTGCCCGTGTAGTCAGCAAACACATCGGTGGAGATGGTGGTCTGCTCAACGATGACATTGGTCATCGCCTCGGCAGTGGGAGCTGTACCCCAGACAATCTCGAACTTCTCGGGATAATAGCTGCCATTGCTGGATACGTTGGCCGTCACATCGTAGTTCTTGCCGCCCTCCAGCTTGATGGGCAGGATGAGATAGTCGTCGGCAGCATTGCTGGAGCTGTATCTGTAGTATGCACCGTTGGTGCTGCTCCACAGCCAGGTACCGTTACCGTCGGTGTTAGCGTCGCCGTTGGCATCGAGAATCATGAAGTCTGCCATCGGACCCTCTGTCGAGAAGTCGGCAGTGTAGGGAGCCGTGATGGGCTGGCCTTCGATGACGAAGTCGTCGACATAGAGGTAGTACTCGTCGGCATTGGAGATGGCATGCACGCCGATGAAGTAGTCGCCATCCTCGGTAACCGTGAACTCGCCGTTCTCAAGCGTGACGAAGGAGGCCGATGTCACATCCGTGGGAGGTATGACTTCCACGCCGGCGGCAAGGGCCTCGGCGGTATTCTCCTTGGCGGCCTTCACCTCAAGACGCTCAGGATAGCTGCTGCTTTGTGCATGCGTACCGATGCTGAAATGATACTTCTTGCCGGCAACAAGTTTGACAGCGGGAGAGACAAGCCAGTCGTCACCGGCGTTGTCTGTATTATAGGTATAGCGCACCATGCCGCTGTAGAATGCCCAGGAGCTTCCGTCGCCGTTAGCATCGATGATAGCAAACTCACTCTGTGCATCTGCGTCATCGAAGTTGTTGGTGTAAGGCACGTCGACCTGCTTGGGCTGGGGCTTCTCGGCACTGAGGCTCAAAGCGTCAATGTAGGCGAGATAGTACATGCGGTCCTCGGCGGCATTGAACACGACAAACTGACCGGCATCAAGCGTCAGCGTCTTCGCCTCGGCATCGTAGGTCATGGTGAAGGCAGGAAGCAGTGTGCCTGACTCTGCATCAGCACCCACGGCCCAGATGTTAAAGGAACTGTATGTGCCCAAGAACTGCAATCCGCTGAAGGTAGCGGTAGTACCTTCGATGGTACCCTTGATCCATGAATCCGGGAAATTGGCAATCAGTCCGCTGATGTATACCTCGTTTTCCACGAAGGCTACGTTCACATTCCCAGGAACGGCGGAAGAACCTGTTCCGACGGCATACCACTGCTCAACGGCAGCACCATCGGGCAGCACGATGAGGTCGGTAGAGGCGGGCTCGTATTCAGTGTCCAGCGTCCATACGGTGTTGTAGTCGGCATAACCGCTCCACGAGTTGTCGTCATCCCAGAAGACACCGACGACTTTCTGCTGGCTGGAACCATCGAGCGTGATGGTGCCGGCAGCCTCGTCAACGGTGAACGTGATGTCGCCGGAGCCTCTGTTATAGCCGTTTCCGGCTTCATTGATGTCACCCCAGTTCACACTCAGCGTAGCGTCATAACCGGAATTGTAGGAGACGGGCTGCGCACCGGCCACCGTAATGGTATTGCCGGCCTTGGTACCCTTCACCCATGTGCCCTGAGAATTGCGGGAGACGATGTCCTTGATATAGACCACATCATCGGCACACTCCACAACCTCCACATGACCACTCTGGTCAGCGGAATAAACGCTGCCGCCGCTCAAATAATAAGCAGAACCGGCACGGGTGTAGAACTTATGCTCACCCTCGTCCGGGGCGGTGATGAGACCATGGGCGTCAACAGTGGCAGCACGGAGGGGAACCTGGGCCTGACCTTCCAATGAACGGAAGTTGTCCACCTGACGGCCATTGAACTTAGCAAACGGGTGGCGCACGTCAGCCTTCGCCGACGCACCATTCCATACGAAATTCGATACTGAACGCTTCGACCAGTTCCAGATGTAAGCCGTACGCGCATCGGCCTCTTTCAGGGCACGCTGCTCGGCGGCAGACTTCTCTGCAGCAGTCGTCACGTTTTGCTGGGCACGGAAAGGCACAGCGACTGTCTGGTCCTGAGCCTTCTCAAGCGCAGCCTTACCAGCATTCAAATCCTTGGCAGACACAACCTTCGTCGTGAAGTGGGCCTTGTCGGCCTGCGACTTCCTGACGCCAGTCTGAGCCTGCACCGTTACCGATAACAGCATAGCTGCTACCAGCACAACTAATGAGGATAGCTTTTTTGTCATAGTCTAATTTAATTTAATGTATAAATATTAATATAAAATAATAAATCCCACAAAAATTGACTGCAAAGGTAACAAAGTATACATAAATATGCAAAAAAAAGTTTCATTTTGTTACCTTTTTGGGTCCAAAAATTGATTTATAGCAAGCATTTACATCATTAGCTGGTGCAACAGATAAGTGGACAGTCGCAACAGCCGATAAAATGTTAAAAAATGTCAGAAATATCAACAAACGACCCCAAAAACAGCCCATCGGCCTCCCACCCCACCGATTTCAAGCCCAAAATAACCCGTTTTCGGCACCGCTCCCTAACACCCTGATAACAAACCAGTTCCAAAAACCTCTCCCACGAAACCCACCTTCCTCATCCACGATGCTAAGAAACGGCTGACCAAAATAGCCTATTTTGGTGACCAAAATAGGCTATTTTGGTCAGCAAAACCGCCGAATTTGGTCAGCCAACCCTTACCTTCGTGACGAAAAAACCTTGGTTTCGTGGTCAACAACCCTTAGTTTCGTGGTCAACGATCCTAAATATCGTCATCAACAAGGGTACACTTTGCCCGAAACAACCCTTATTTTTGCCTGGAACGAAGGTAAGGAATGTGTTAAAAAATGTCAGTTTTCCTTACAAGCGACAGCCGTCGCCTCCATGCTCCATCACAAGGGAAGTAAAACCAAATCGGTCGTTAGGATAAACAGGCGTTTATAAAGGTGGAAACGCTAACGTGCCGTTCTAATGACGATTTGGGTTAAACATAATTAACACACATTATTTGGTCGTCAGCACGCACCTCACTAACTTTGCACTGCTTATGACATCATTCTTAGAACTCACCAGAAACCGATACAGCTGCAGGGCCTACAGGCCGACAGCCGTAGAGCCCGAAAAGCTCGACTACATCATGGAGTGTGTGCGGATGGCACCGTCGGCCGTCAACAGGCAGCCCTGGCGCTTCCATATCGTCAGCAGCAACGAAGGCAGGGAAGCACTGCAGCAGTGCTACAACCGCGACTGGTTCACGACAGCCCCCACCTACATCATCGCCTCCATCCTCCACGACGAGGAATGGGTGCGCGGCGATGGCAAGCAGCATGGCAACATCGACATCGCCATCGCCGTGGAACATCTCTGTCTGGCAGCAACGGAACAGGGACTGGCCACCTGCTGGGTATGCAACTTCGACGCAGAACGGTGCAAGCAGCTCTTCGCCCTACCCGACGGCGAGGAGCCTGCCGTCATCATCCCCATAGGCTATGCCGCCGACGAGCCGAAAGAGAAGAAGCGTAAGTCCCTCAGCGACATCGTCGCCCCATAGCCCCCACCCCACACCTTCCGCCTCCAGGAATTGCCGGAAACAAAGACAAGACCTCCTCTCATCAGTTTTATTCAGATGACAGGAGGCTGAAGATTTTAAACATCGAAAAACACGAAAAGCACGAAAAATATGGGGGGCTGCGCTGTGCGCATGTGAAGGAGGACATCTAAAAGGACTAAAAGGAAAAAAGATTTTCTTTTAGATTTTCTTAGATTTCTTGCCCGAAGAGCTATCTATTGATTATATGATGCGCTGCGCGCAAAACCGATAACAAACAAAAGCAACAAATAAATATGAAAACTTACAATAATAGCGCTTCGCTTGAACTAACCAAGCGGCTAAGCGACATGGTGAATGTAGCACGGGAGAGTGGCGAACTGATGGAGCGTGACAAGGATTGTAAGAAATATTTTTTTCGACCCGCTCCCACTTTTTCCTGTTTAAAATTTGGGGATACAAAAACTTTTCGTATTTTTGCAGCAAGTATTGTCAACGGCCGCAAACGGCACCCGCCTCGCCCCGAGGCTCTGAACCCCCTGAGCGCAGGGTGACAGTATGATTTTAGAGGGTAAATAACAATAGCATCAGCTATTTGTTCAGAGACTCGTGAAACGTAGGAAATTTCATGAAAGTGTTGCTCATGAACAAGTCAGCCGATGCCCGTGCGATAGCGCGGGCATGACTTGTATCTTAGCAACACAGGTAATTCCTACGACCTCACGAGACAAGAGAAGAGCCATGACTCGCGCTTCTTTTGTTTCCTGAGGTCTCTTGGTGTTACCTGTAAGCAAGCCTGAAGATATAGTCTTGGTGCTGACTAAAACAATTCTGAATAGCTATGCTTATAGACAACAAAGTGGACCGCTACCCAGATGACGGTTTCGACATCAAGACGGTATGGGATTTTATCAACGAATTTTCTGGCAAAAAGTCCCAGCAAACAGGTAACCTGGACATTGTGACGGGTTACTTCACTATTCGTGCCCTTAGCAAACTTTATCACGACATTCCTGAAGAGGACACTTTCAGGATTGTTTCCTCAGAACTGGTGAAGCCTGAGGAAGATGATAGCCAAATCATCGACTTGCTTCGTGGAGATGGCGGCATCAGCACCACCCTGCATATTGACCAATATGCCGAAGATGCCAAAGCTTTTCTGCGCAGAAACTCCGTTCAGGTGCGTGCCATCGTAAATGCTTTCTGCCACGCCAAGGCTTATATGTTTCGCAACAGTAACCCACGTAACGACAGTTTCTATCTGACGGGTAGCAGTAATCTGACCGATGCCGGTCTTGGGCTGAAAACCACTTCTAATATAGAGTTGACAATGGGCGACCCTGTCAAACTAAGCGACAAGGACTACAAGGAAGTCTGCTCGTGGTTTGAGGACATCTGGAAAATGGCAGCGGAGCAAATTCCATCAGACCCAGCCAACCCAAAGTCGGAGAAAATAAGCGTCAAGGAATACTTTATTAAAATGATTGATAACTATTTCTGTCGTTATACTCCCGAAGAGATTTATTACAAGATTCTCTTTGAACTATTCAATTCCGACATTGAATTGGATGGTTCTATTGAGCATCGACAGGATATGTCACTTCTCCAAACAAGCGAAATTTGGAAGACTTTGTTCAAGTACCAACAGCAGGGTGTCATCTCCCTTATAAAAATGCTCCGAAAATATAATGGAGCCATTCTTGCTGATGCCGTTGGTCTGGGCAAAACATTCTCTGCGCTTGCTGTCATCAAGTATTTCCAGACACAAAACTATGTAACAGTCTTACTATGTCCGAAAAAGTTGGAACAGAACTGGACACAATACCTAAAGCGTCATGGCTCTCGCTTCGACAAGGACGAATTTGATTATATTGTACGATTCCATACTGACCTTCAGAATGACCGCTTGCAAAATGCCTATGATGATGCACCGCTTAGTTGGCTACAGTCGAGGAAGAAAGTGCTGATTGTCATTGATGAGAGCCACAACCTGCGCAATGAGAAGTCTGGACGTTATCAAGACCTTTTATTGAACCTTATTCAGAGCCAAGACCCTGATAGTGGGCGTGATGTAAAAGTGCTAATGTTATCTGCAACGCCTATCAATACTGGATTGAATGACGTAAAAGGGCAATTCAATCTTATTGGGCATGGTAATGATGCAGCATTTGATACGGAAGATTTCAATATTGAGTCTCTGAGAAATCTCTTTGCCGATAGCCAGCGTAAATATACACAATGGTGCACCGACCCAGACCGTACTATAGGCTCGTTTATATCTCTGCTTCCTCCAAAGTTCTTCAACCTAACAGACAAACTGATAGTTGCCCGTACACGTAAACTCATAGAAAACACGTTAGGCGAAGAACTCGGCTTCCCTAATAAGGAGAAACCCGATAATGTGTACCAAGGTGTAGATCACTTTGGCAAATACCATTCCACGGATGAAATCTATGCTGCTTTTGATGCTTTGAGTCTCACAGCCTACCAGCCAAGTCTTTTTCTCCATGCATCACGCAAGGAAGCGGAAAGAGAAGCCTCTGGCGATTGGAACGACGATGTAAACCGTGAGCGTTTCCTTGTTAAGATGATGGGTATCCTGTTTATGAAACGACTGGAGAGCAGTTGGCATTCTTGCCGCACTACCATCAAGAAGGTATTGGAGGTTCATGAACAGACGCTTGCGAAAGTAGTTGCTTTCAAGGAACAAAAAGCGAGTGGAAAGATAGACGTGGAAATTCCCGATGATGACGAGGACAACGACACCGACGACATCTTCACAATGCGTAAAGGAACCATCAACCTGGCAGACATGAAGAACTTGGGAGGCTTTGAGCGCGGCCTGCGCATGGATGTCAATAAACTGCGGGCTATCTGCGAAAGTCTCGATGCCTTTGCCGAAGATTACAGCAATGGACTTGAGCAGGACATGAAGTTGGAGAGACTGATTTCCATTCTTGAAGAAAAACGTCAAGCCTCTAACAAGAAGGTGGTCATCTTCACTGCATACGCTGATACCGCCAAATTTATCTTCAACGAACTCTGTAAGCATGGCTTTTCTCGCATAGCTTCTGTCTCTGGTCAAGAGATACATACAACCGGACGACACAATACTAGTCATTTCAATGAAGTGCTCCAAAGTTTTGCTCCATATAGCAAACTCTACAAGGAACTGGATTGGAGTGATCTCTATGAAGAGGCAAAACTCAGCCGTGAAAAATACTATGATGACGACAAGCGTAGGTGGAATGTTCCTTATGACCATTGGCATAAACTGATAATAGAACGGCGACCGGCCTTCAGACGCCTGCTGGATGACGGTATTGATATTCTCATTGCAACCGACTGTCTCTCAGAAGGTCAGAACTTACAGGATGCCGATATGCAAATCAATTATG